>CANPBB010000057.1 GCA_947572235.1 uncultured Clostridia bacterium | reverse complement strand
AGATAAAACCGTGTCTTTCAAGATTCTTCAATTACGTTTTGCGTGTCTCCCCACAGATCTTCTGGAGAAAGGAAAGCTGTTTGTAAAATTGATGGCCTGCTGCTGCAATCAGAAGCGTGCCAGCGGCGTCAATACCAGCGGCACCGTGTTCCAGCCGGAGCTCTATCGGGATTTCTCCATGATGATGAAGGAGGACGCTCTGCCTCTCTTTAACTGGATCTGGTTTGGCCTCTATCGCCGGGAGGGGGGGATCTGCGGTTACACCTATGGCATGACGGCCTTCGGCATGGATGAGATGGAAGTGCTGGACGCCGACGCCCAGCCGGAGGAGGTGCGGGACTTCTTGGCGAGCCTCGCGGGCTACGTGCTGGAGGAGGGGGTGACGCTTCAGGACGGAGAGACCATCGGCTTCTCCGCCGAGGATAAACATGCCATCACAAGGAGCGAGGGGATCTCCCTGCCGGGGATTACGCTGAAGATCACATTTTGAGGGATAGGATGAGAGGAACAGGGATTGGGACACAGGAGTGAGTTAGAGGAGGCTCGACTATGGGATTGGATATCTACGCCGGGACGCTGACCCGGTACTACACGCAGAATTGGAAGAATGTAGCGCAGCAGTGGGCGGAGGCCAACGGCTACACCTTCACCCGGGCGGCCCCCAACGGGGAGCCGGAGGCGGTGGATGTGATCAGCGCGGAGGAGATTCAGGAGGAGGCGGCGTGCTGGCGGGACAAGATCCTGCGGGCCATCGCGCCGGAGGGTCAGGAGCCCCTTCCTGCTTGGGAGGAGAATGGCGAGAAGCCCCACTACACCGATAAGCCGGACTGGGACGCCCTGAATGCCCTGCTGCTCTTTGCCGCCTGTAAGATGTACGGTGAGACGGTACCGGCTCTTTTTGACAAAGGCGGCACCTTTGAGGATTATCCTGTGTCCCAGCGGGCCTATGGAGATGAGCGGATGCGCTGGTCACTGTTCAGCGGGGCGGTGTTCTGGCTGCCGATTGCTGAGCCCCTGTACACCCAAGCCCCCCTGCCCACCGGGGAGCAGGTGATTGTCAGCACTGTTGGGGCGCTGAAGGGGGAGCTGGAAAAGATCAACGATCTCAGCTGGCAGGCCAGTGAGGAGGTGATTCTGAGCTGGGCCGGTACGGAGGGGCAGTCCTCCGCCGCCGTTGAGTCGGCGGAGCGGCAGCAGGCCGCGGACAACGAGCGCCGGCAGTACAGCACAGAGTCCTTGGCCAAGTGCGCCTACTCCATGACTTGGCGGGCGGTGCGGTTCTCGGAGACCCACGGGGTGCCGATTTTGCTGGACTTTGATCGGAGCCGGAATTGGCTGGCAGACGGGAGGCTTTGCTCGGAGTAAGGAGAGGGGAGACTGGCTGTGGATGCAGAGGCTTTCTTTGAGAGAGGACAGGCGCTGGTGGGAGAGCACTGGGAGGTGCTGACGCTTCTGCTGGGGGCTGTGATAGTGCTGGGAGCGGTGCGGGACTGGAGCTGGCTCTGTGACCCCGCCGGGACGCGGCAGGCTTACAGCATCATGGGCCGGGGCGGCCGGCGGGTAGTCTTGGGAGCTCTGGGGGCGCTTCTGATGGGAGTGAGCTTATGGCAGATGGCCTGTTGAGAGGGGGCTGACGGTGAATATTGCCTGTACACCGCGGTATATCAGCTGCCGCGCGGCACATGACGCCTTGTTTGTTCCCGCCTGCCGCAGTGCTCGACCGGAGCGGGTGACAGAGCTGGGAGACGGGCTGCGGGTTTTTACTTGTTACTATGAGGGACAGGTGGAGTATGCAGTGCATGCCAGTGAGAGCAGGCTGGTGGACGGCCAAGAACAGGTGCTCTATCGCTGGAGGAATCTGAACGACGACGGGGAGTTTGCTGCGCTGGTGCGGCATGTGAACGGGCGGAGGTATCTGGTCTTTCGCCGGGAGCTGTATGGGTACAGCGTCTTGGAGATAGAGACCGGGCGGGACTTCCACTTTGTCCCCGGCGAGAGCTTTCCGGCGGAAGGGGAGCGCTTTCGGGAGACCTTCATCTGGACTGGTGTCAGCTATGATGCGGCCAGCGGGCTGCTGGCGGCGGCGGGGTGCTTTTGGGCCGGCCCCAATGACACGCTGGTACTGGACTTCACCCAGCCGCTGTTGGAGTGTCCGACAGTGAACCTCCATGAGATGCTGGACCCGGACTATGAGAAATACGATGATATCGGCTTGGACCACTGGGATGGAAAGGGCGGTATGGTTCTGCGGGTTTCCAGCGCGGAGACCGGACAGTATGGTACGCTGCATGTGCGGTGGGAAGAGATTTTGGACGAATTAAGAATTAGGGGTTAGGAATGGGAGGGAGGCCAAAGCGGGTGGCTCGATTGGAGACAGCTCTATTTGGCGTGCTGGAATTTCCGGTGGAGCAGGGGCTTTTTAAGGATGTTACTGTGGTTTTGGAGGGACGGGAGGTCTCTTTTCGCCTCTATATTTGGGAGGGGCTGGCCACAGAGACGCACCGGCGGGAGATCTTGGCCTTTTTGGAGCAGCTGCCGGAGCTGTATCGGCAATCTAAGGAGGAGATTCGGCGGGGCTGTCAGACCAATGCGGTGATGATGTACTTTGTGGAGGATCAAGTGACCTATTTAGACGAGGGCTGTCTCATAGATTACTTTGGTGTGGGATGCCGGGAGGATGTGACGGCGGAGCGGTTCATAGAGAAGCTGGAGCTGCGGGGGGGTGGCGATAGCCCCCAAAGAGGATACCTGCGACGGTACGCTGGATTTCTCCATGGATTTCTCCATTGACCCGGCGCTGTCCGATGAGTTGTTGGTGTTCCGATTTGATCCGGCGCTGACACTCTATGACATCTGTCATGAGAGCTGAGCGGGAGGAGATTGGGAGATGAACTATGACCGGAGCTATGTGATGGAGCTTCAGACCCGAAAGGAGCGGGTGAAGTTTCTATTCTTCTGGAAACATACGGAGCCGGGGCCGGAGGTGACGAGGGCCTGCCTCAGCCAGTGGTATCCCAGTCCCTTTACTGTGGAGGGGGTGCGCTACCACTGCGCCGAGCAGTATATGATGGCCCAGAAGGCCCGGCTTTTTGAGGATGCCGAGATGCTGCGGGAGATCATGGCGGCAAAACACCCCAAGCAGTGCAAGGCGCTGGGCCAGCGGGTGCGGGGGTTTGACGAGAAGGTTTGGCGAGATAATAGGGTGCCCATTGTGGTGGCGGGGAATTTGGCGAAGTTCTCCCAGAATGGGCAGCTGAGGACCTACCTGTGTCAGAGCGGCGGTCGGATACTGGTGGAGGCCAGCCCCTACGACCGGATCTGGGGCATCGGCCTTACCGCCGACGACCCGAGGGCGGAGAACGGGTCCCTCTGGCGGGGGGAGAATCTGCTGGGCTTCTCGCTGATGGAGGTTCGGGATCTATTGGCGGCGGAGGCTGAAAAGCGGTAGAAAAATAGGGGCGCACAGATGGGGTTCAATACCATTCTGTGCGCTCTTTTGCTTTTCTTAGATTGCCGAGCTTGGCGGGGGCGATTGGCCAAATACACGTTCGATGCCTAAAATTTGGGCATTGGAGGTGTATTTGCCTATTGTTCCTCTTGCTGGCGGAGGCTGCCATATGCCCCCATATAAGGAGGGCTGCACGGGCGGGCTCAGATCACCGGATCGGCGGGGAGAACGCCGGCGCTCTTCAGGAAAGCCCTCTGGGTGGAGCCGGCGAACAGGTCGCAGACCCGGTCGGCCCGGGCCAGAATGTCGTAGTTCATCCCGGCGTTGAGCCAGTCCAAGGCGATGCCGATCAGTGCGCACTTATAGAAGCGGATCAGCAGATCCCGATCTTCCGGGGGGATGGGCAGGTCCCGGGCGGCGGTGGTGATGAACTCCTCCACCGAGTAGAGCATCAGCCGCTCCAAGTGGTCCAAGAATACCTCCCGCTGAACAGAGCGGTAGATGTGCAGGATGGCCTGCCGGTCAGAGCGGCAGAACTGGAGGATTACCTCGATGCAGTCCGGGATGGACTCCAGCCGGCCGTGTTCCCGGACGACTTGGTCCGCCCGGGATTTGATGATCCGCTCCAGAAGGGCAGGGATATCCCGGAAGTGGTAGTAAAACGTATTCCGGTTGACGCCGCACCGCTCTACGATCTCCCGCACGGTGATTTTACTCAGGGGCTTCTCCTCTAAAAGCGCGTAGAAGGCATTGGCAATCAGGACTTCGGTTCCCTTCATAGCAGCCTCCTTGGTTCTAAACAGTTATAGTAGTTATAGTATCAGTATAGCGTATCACAGAGGAAAAGTAAAGATTTCCGCGGACGCTGTTTGATGGAAGCTGTTGGCTCAGCTTCTCAGATCAGAAAGGAAGGGGAAGCACGGAAGCCTCCTGCCCTTCTTTGGCCAAACCAACGGCTTTGCCCTGTGCCACGGGCGGTTCTCTTTGTGTTGTTCCTGCTGCTGTTTTCCCAGCCCTCTACGCACAAAACCGCGCCAGCATTTACTACAAGCTGGACGAGTCCCTGCCGGAGGACTTGCCCTTCTTGATGCTGCTGCTTTGCGTGTTGATGGTTCTGAGACTGCGCAAATGGTTTGCCGGCGGATACCTGAAGGTATCCGCCGGCTTTTGTGTGAAACGATTTGGACGGGATGCTCACGCCGCGTCCGCCGATGTGATGGAGACACTGCCTTGTACATTTCCCAGCGTACCATCGACAGAGCGGAGGAACAGGCAGTAGGTGCCGGACTCTGTCGGCGGACCGAAGGTGAACGCAGCGGCGCATTGCAGGGGGCTGCCCTGCTGCCGCAGATTTTTTACAGAGTAGTAAACGACTTGGAGAGCTTCGTCTCCGGGGCGGGCGAAGCCCACTTGCAGGCCGTTTCCGGTCTCGGCGGAGATGTCGTAGCGGATTTGGTCCCCTATGTCGAGGTTGAAGTCTCCCAGCCAGACCACCGCGGTATTCTCAAGGGAGGATATATTTACGGGGATGATCTGCGGCTGCTACTTGTTGTCGCCAAACAGCTCTGTGACCTCCGCCTCGGTCATATAATCGACGCCTTGAATCTGTCCATCCTCACCGCGGAGGAGCTTGATGTTGATGGTGCCCAAAGGATTCATGTCCAGCCTGTAGAAGGATTTGTTTGGCTGCTTATCCATAAAGATGTGAACCAGCTGCCCTTGGTAGTAGTAATTTTTCCCATCTATGGTGATGCCGTGGGCCTGATACTCCTCCGCAAGCTGCCGGTCCAGCTCAGCCTCCATGGCCTCCAGCTCCTCATCTCTCCCCAATGCCTTGTAGAGCACGGAGCAAAAGCTCGCGCGATGGTCCTGCTCGGCTCGGTTCAGCCATGTCTCTGCCGTTTTTGGATCCATATACCCGTTGACCAGGACAGAGAAGAAGGAGATGTATTGATCCTCGTAGGACTTCTGGGCGAACTCGTTGATCAGAGGGCTGCTCTTGGGCAGACGGAAGACAGCGGCGGCAAAAAGGGAGATGTGGCCGTCGTCATAGCACCGGTTCAGGTAGGCACGCTGTTCGTTCTCGCTGAGGGAGGCAAAGGTCGTGGAGAAGGTGCTGATGCTCCCCTCCTGATAGGCCTGTTCGGCCAGCTCGCTGTAAGAGCTGTGTGTGTCAATGCGCCGCACACTGAGCAGCAGCGCCCGCTTCAGGGGGTACTCGGTGTCCTTCGACTCCTTTTGAAGGCTTTCCAGCAGGGTGGCCAGCGCGTCCAATGCCTCCGGGTTCTCCATAACGTTGCTGCAAATCTCGTCATAGTACACGGTTATTTCATCCCCTGAGGACAGGGGGACTATCCGGCTGGGATAGTAGCCGCCTGCCTTCTCGTTGACGTTCCAGCACAGCTCGAAAAACCAAGGGGACTGGTTATAGACCTCTTGGGTGTAACGGAAGGCGGTGTCGGCATCTCCCTTGATGACGACAGGGACGTTTCCCATGGGGAGATTCATGGCAGGGGCGTTTGGATCGGCGGGGCTGTCAGGGGCTGCGGTACCGCGCGGATCGGTGCTGGCTCCGGCGGTGATTGCCCCCGCCGTTAGGAGCAGGGCCAGCAGCAGGGACATGGCGCTGGACATTTTAACCGTGTTTCGGTTGTTCATAATCGCATCTAACCTCTCTTTCAGCAGTTTTCCGCTCTCGCTTAAGGTCAGGGAGGCGGCGGGAACGCGGCCGGCTTGGCCGGCGGCCCGGAGCAGGGTGTCTCCGTAAGCCCGGCACTCCGCGGCACTGAGGGACGCCGTCACCGCCTCGTCGCAGGAGAGTTCGCAGGAGCGGTCCATCTCCCGAATCATCTGCCAGATCAGGGGGTTGAACCAGTGGACGCAGAGGGTTAGCTGGCCCAGCCACTTGGTGATCACATCCCGCCGGCGGCAGTGGACCAGCTCGTGACACACCGTGTAGCGAAAGTCCTCCTCTGACAGGTTCAAGTGGGGCAGGACGATACAGGGGCGGGAAATTCCCAGCAGCAGGGGTGTGGAAATGGCGGCGCTCTCCCAGAGCTCCACCGGCCGGCGAACGCCCATGCTCTCCCCCAGAAGGGCCAGACGATCCAGCAGAGCCGGGTTGTCCACCGGGCGTCCCGCGGCCCGGAGGAAGCGGCGGAAGCTCTGGTACTCCGTCGCCCGTCGCAGCAGCAGAAGAAGAGATCCCATCAGCCAGGCCAGCCCGATATTCTGCCGGAGAAGTTTTGGCAGGGCTATATGGGAGGGGGCTGTATTCAAGGTGGCGGTGTCGTCCTCTGCTGAGATGATGGCCCCGCTGTCCATGCCGCTCCAGGCAGGGACGGTGTGGCCGGGGGTCATTTCCCCGAAGACAGCGGGGGGTGAGACCTCTGTGGGGGAAAACAGCGCTCCCATCAGGCTGGCCGGCGGCGTCAGAGGCAGGAGGAGCCGGGCGATGACAATCAGCCAGACATAGTACCACCACCGCTGGCTCAACCGATGGCGCAGCAAAGGCCGCAGCAGCAGGAGCAGCAGTACCAGCAGGGAGCCGGAGAGGGACATGGACAGCACTGTCCGAAATACGCCGTTCATGTCTCCTTGCCCTCCCAGAACCGTTTCAGCTCGGCATAGTCCTCCGGAAAGAGCAGATCCTGCTGGATCAGTGTGGCTACCAGGCCTTTAGCGCTGCCTGCGTAGAGCTTGTTCACCAGCGCCTGCGCTTGGGATGCTTGGTAGTCGGCCTCAGATACTACGGCGGTATACTCGTTGCGCCGGCCCAGCTTGTTTACCGACAGCAGCCCCTTCTCCACCAGACGGGAGAGGAGGGTGATTACCGTGTTCTTCTGCCATAGGCGGCCCGATTGGGCCAGCTCCTCCATGATCTGAGCGTACTGTGCCCGGCCGCCAGCGGACCAGATGATCTGCATCAATGCCAACTCGGAGTCAGATGCTGGTTGAATCATCTTGCACACCTCCTTGGAAGTTTTAGACTACAGACTGTAGGCTAAAATTAGGATAACACTGTGTAGTCTAATTGTCAAGATAAATTTATCGCAGGGAGGGGACAAAAAAACGCCCCTCAACAAAGCTGCTTGTCAAGGGGCGTTTTCTGTACCATTCTACAGCGGCAGGGCGCCTGCGCCCCAGACCTGTTCCACGGTCAAATCCAGAACACTCTCTGTGGAGACGCCGGCAATGGTGCCGCCCAATATTTCTATGAGGTTTCCGCTCCGCAGCAATTGGGCCAGCTGGGCCTTGGCCGCGCCGCTGGAGACATGGGCGGATTGCAGGAGGGCGTCCTCCCGCTGTCCCTGAATCAGGAGCTCCATAAAGTAGGCGTGGCGGGCCATGCGCAGATCCCACCAGCTCAGAGTGTCCTCCTCCGTGTCTCCGGAGCGGGTGATCCGGCCTCCGCCGGAGGAGGATGCTTGGACGTTGACGATACTGCCGTCCTCGCCAATGGCAATGGCTTGGTTCATTCCTGCTGTGGAGCCGGGGAGAATCGCTTCATTCCGGGCCACGTCGAAGGCAAAATAGGTGTCGATTCGCTCCATGATCTCGCGGGCATAGGCCGGATCCTCCTCCATCCGGGCCTGCACAGCTGGGTGGATCACCACCGCCTTGCTCCCGGGAGGTATTGCGCTGAGGGCGTGGATCTCCTTGCTGGCCATAAATTTCCCGTCCACGCTGCCGTAGAAGGGGTTGGGGCCGGTGGGCTGCCAGTTCTCAATGGCCTCGGTGTCAATGTCCTGCTGGTAGAGCAGATAGTGGGGGTAGTCGTTGCGGGTGCGCCAGTATCCGCTGCTGGCATCAAAGACGTGGTAGGATAGGCGGGGATATTTGGCCCGCAGCATCTCCTCCAGAGAGGGGGGCTCTGCCGCGGCGGTCTGGCCTGTTTGGAGACTGCCGCGGGTGGTCAAGTCCGCTGTAAGGGCGGGGCTGCCGTCAAGGGGGACGGAGGAATCCCGCAGACGCTGGGCCAAGTCCAGAAAGCCGCTGCCCTTTGCCCTTCCGACTCCTTGGGGCCGCTGGCCAGCGGCGATGCGGGGGGCGCAGAGGGTTGAAATCGTGTTGTCCATATATAGTATTCCCCTTTTGGCTTTAGATTGGTAAACCGTTTATAGTGTGCAGAAAAACAGTCCTGTCCCCGCTGGCAGAGGCGTCTCTGTGGAGAGGCGGACCTCCTCTCCTTGGTGGAACGAGGAGAACCCGCCGCCTTGGCAGAGGGGGTGCTTTTGGACAGCGCGGCGGGCTAAGGCGGCCTGCGCGGCCTGCTGTTGGTACAGCTCCCGCTGGGCGGCCCGCTTCTTGTCTCTATCCCGGTTGATGGCATTTACCTTTGCCACACGCTCCGGGGAGTCGCTGCATCCGCAGATGTAGGTGACGCTGCCGTCCTCGTGGACCACCACGCCGCAGGGCTCGAATACCAGTCCCATGGCGGCGCACCGGGCAGTCTCTTGGGGGATGATGGTGTCGAAGAAATAGTCGATCTTCCTCTCGTAGTACAGGGCTGTCTGGATGTCGCCGGCCATCTTTGAGAGGATGTTGGGGGCGATTATCACATCATGGCCGGACATGTTCCCGGCGGCCCTTTGGAGGCTTTCCGGGTCCCGGCCCACGCTCTGGATGGTCACAGTACCATATTTGCGCCGCAGGTATTCTGTGTAGGCCTCTGTTTTGCCGCTGTCAGGTGCGGCGGGCTCTTCTGTGGGAAGGCTGCCGCACACCTGCCGGGTCAGGCGCAGGAATTCTCCGCCCCCCCAAGCTTGGCGGCGGGCGCCGGGAACGGCGCGGGGGGCTCCGCCTAAGCCACAGATGGAAGTCATATTGCATCGCTCCTCTCTTGGAGCAGAACCGCGGCGCAGAAAGTCTGTCCATCTGTGTGCAGCTCCAGCTCCCCCATATATTTTTCCGCCTCCCGGCGGACGTTGACGAGACCTATGCCGTGGAGGGATGTTTCCTCCGTCTTTGAGGTGATGGGCAGGCCCTCGGCACTCCATGTCAGTGTCCCCTGAAAGGGATTTTGTACCTCAATCAGAAAGAAGTTCCCCCGCTGTTGTCCGGTTAGGGAGATCCAACGCCGGCCCTCCAAGGGAGCGGTGGCTTCTATGGCGTTTTGCAGCAGGTTCTGAAGAATGATTCCCACATCAAAGGCGTCATAGCCCTTGACCTCCGGCCAGCGGAAGTCCATCTGGAGGTCGATGCCCAAGGCCGCGCACTGGCGGGCCTTGTCGCTGAGGACCACGTTGGCGACGCTGCTGCCTGTTTGGGTGGTGAGTGTCAGCTCCTGGATGCTCTCATCCAAGCGGCGGAGGTATTGCTCCAGCTCCTCCCACTGTCCGCTCTGTGCCAGGCCCCGGAGGTTCATGGCATGGCCCCGCAGCTCGTGTTTCAGCGCACTGGTCTGACGGAAGAACCGCTCCGCCTCCTCCATCCGCTCCCGAAGTACCAAGGCCTGTTGGCACTCCACAAAATAGGTCTCCCGTTCCCCGCGAAGCCGCTCCAGCCCATGCCAGAGGACGATGGACAGATAGGCCCCCAGGTAGAACAGCAGCGCCAGCAGCGGCACCACGGCGGCAAAGGCCGGGTGGCGATCATAGAGCCGGAGGGGCATCCCGTCCTTTACCTCAAAGAGCAGCCGGGCCATCATCTGGCCAAAGAGGATTCCCGCCGCCGGGAGCAGGCCAAGGCAGCACAGCTCCCGCCAGTGGAGGGCGGGCCGGCCCAGCCGCCGTCGGAGGAGAAGCGCCATCCCGCAGAGCAGCAGCGCGTGTGTCAAAAGAAAGCAGCTGACCAGCACCGCCGCTTGGAGAAAAACGGCCTCTATGGGTGCTGTGGGCGTTGGCAGAAGGCGCTCCGCCATGTAGTAGATACTCTCTGCTATCAGGCCGCTTGAGATCCGGGTGTTGAGAAAGAGCAGCATTGAGAGGAGCATCAGAGATCGGTTCACACCCAAGGGCCGGGCGCCCAGCAGCAGCGCCGCCCCCAAGAGCACGGACAGAGATCCCGGCGGCAGGGACAGCCCCTCACAGAGGAGCCATACCGTCAGATCCGTCAGCAGCACGGCGGCCCAGCCGCCCCGCCTTCTCAAAAGGGGGTGGAGAAAGAGCGTGAGAACGGCGGCGTAAAGCAGTTCCGCCGTCAGGGCGAAGCCTTGGTTGAAGAGGCGAAAGGCTGTCTCACTCACAACGCCGCCTCCCGTCTCAAAAACCGCAGATAGGCGTGGACAAAGTCTTGATACTTGTACTTGGAGATGGGGGCCTGCATCCCGCCCCGGAGCAGCACCTCTGTCCGGGTGTAGGACTCCACATGGCGCAGGTTTATCAGATACCCCTTGTGGACCCGGAAGAAGCCCTCTCCCAGCTCCGTCTCCAACGCACCGATCTTGCCGGCGCAGGGCTCTGTCCCCTCCAAGCTGTGGAGAAGTACCCGGTGATTGCTGCCCTCGATACAGATGATGCTGTCCATAGGCAGCGTGCGCCCGCCGCCTCTCAGGCGCAGTGTGACCATCTGGGGGGGCTCTGCCGGGAGCTGGGACAGGGCACGGCGGAACACGGCGGCAAACCGTGCCTCGTTTACAGGCTTGAGGAGGTAGTGGAGGGCCCCCACGTCAAAGGCGTCGTAGACATAGTCCTCGTGGCCGGTGACAAAGACCAGCAGCGGCTGGCGGCGCAGCGGGAGGGCCCGGATGGTTCGGGCCAGGGCCGTGCCGTCAGCTCCGGGCAGGGCCACGTCTATAAAGAGCAGGTCCATAGGTGTCCCGCTGGCGAGGCACTCCTCTGCGGAGGCGTACTCGGCGATGCGGCAGGGCTCTCCCTGCTGCTGGATCAAATGGGCGAGGCGGGCCCGGGCGCCGGCCTCATCGTCACAGATGGCAATGTTGATCATACTTGTTTCCTCGAGTCTTATATCGGCTGGAAGCACATCGGGAGAAAGGCCCCCTGCGCAACTGGACGGGTTTAGGACGTAAATGGTCCAAAAGATCAGAAAAAGGGGCCCCGGCAGAATTCGCTCCGCCGGGGCCTCAGGCTGCTCACTTCATCAAATCCTTTCCGGAGGACCAAGCCTGACCCACCTTCTCACCGATGGCATAGTAGCCGCTTTGGAAGGTGTCAAAGACGAAGGCGTTGAGGCGCTTGGGGTCCACCTTGCCCTTCTCGTCCAGCACGCTCTCCTCCGCCAGCACGCTGATGATCTCACCCACCACCCGGAAGCCGTAGTCCATGTGGTGGTACTCCATCACCCGGCATTCCAAGGTCAGGGGAAACTCCTCCACCACCGGGGCATCCACCTTCTCGCTCTTTACCGCATGGAGGCCGCTGCGCGCGAACTTGTCGGACATCTTGTTGCCGCTGGCGATGCCAAAGAAGTCCGCTGCCTCCAAGTGGGGGATGTCGGCGATGCTCAGGGTGAAAGCCATGCGCTTTTTGATGTTTTCGGCAGTCTTGTGGCTCTCGCTGATGTTCAGGGCCACCTTGTCATGGTCGCAGATACCGCCCCAAGCCATGTTCATCACGTCCACCGTGCCGTCGTCGCAGTAGGTGGCGATCATCAGTACAGGCATGGGGAACACATAATCTTTGACACCTAAATCTTTTTTCATAACAGGGCCCTCCGTTTCAAAAAATAGAGTGGACAATTCCTCTGACACTTATTATAATGGCCTCGCAGGAAAAAACAAGTACTCTTTTGCGGAGAAGGAGCGAAGTGATCATGTGGCTTGGTGTTGACTACTACCCCGAACAGTGGGATGAGGCCCTGCTGGACAGCGATTTGGATACGATTGTAGAGCTGGGCTGTGATGTGATCCGTATTGCGGAGTTTGCGTGGCATCGGATGGAGCCTCGAGAGGGGGAGTTTGACTTCTCCTTTTTTGACCGGGTGATTGAGAGGGCGAAAGAGCGGGGCCTTCGGGTGATCTTAGGGACGCCCACTGCCGCTGTTCCCGCTTGGCTGGTCAGGACCCACCCGGACGTGCTGTCCCAAGATGAGCACGGGCAGAGCCGGGGCTTCGGCGGCCGACGGCACGGCTGCTACAACAGCCCCGTTATGCGGCGGTACGCGGAGCGGATTACCCGGGCCATGGCGGAGCACTACCGGGAGGAGGGGCAGGTGGTGGCTTGGCAGATCGACAACGAGATCGGACACGAGGGCAGTGACCTCTGCTGGTGTCCCCACTGCCGCCGGGGGTTTCAGGCGTTTCTGCGGCAGAAGTTCCAAGGGGATATTGACTCCCTCAATGAGACCTATGGCACCGCCTTCTGGTCCCAAGAGTACAACAGCTTTGAGGAGATCCCGCTCCCCGTTCCCACCCTCACCGCCCACAACCCGGCCCTGCGTTTGGACTGGGAGCGGTTTCGCAGTGAGAGTATCGCCGGTTTTATCGACCTCCAAGTGCGGCTCATCCGGGAGATCATCCCCAGCGTGGTGGTCATCCACGACTTTCCCGGCGGCGGGCTGGACAAGCACGCGGACTATGCGGCGGCGGCAAAGCCTCTGAATATTGCCGCCTATAACAACTACCCTGTCTGGGGTGGGCAGAAGGAGCCCCTGCCGCCCCATGAGATCGCGTTCGGCTTGGACTATATCCGGGGGCTGAAAGGGCAGAACTTCTGGGTCACAGAGGCTATCATGGGAGCCCAGGGCCACGATGTCACCGGCTTTCTCCCGCGGCCCAATCAGGCCAAGCTCTGGTCCTATCAGGCCATGGCCCACGGCTGTGAGAGCCTGCTCTACTTCCGCTACCGGGGGGCCGTGAAGGGGGCGGAGCAGTTCTGCTGCGGCGTGTTGGACGCGGACAACCGGCGGGGACGGAAGTTCTATGAGGTGCAGAACTTCTTCCAAGATATCCGGCAGTACGAGGCGGCCCTCACCGCCCCCATCCGCGGCGATGTGGCTATGGTCTATGACTACGACTCCCTCTCCGCCTTCCGCATCCAGCGGCAGAGCCTGCTGCTGGACTGCCACGCCGAGATGAAGCGGCTCTATAAGCCCTTCTATGATCGAAATGTGCCTGTGGACGTGGTCCCTCTCTGGGCTGATCTCTCAGGATACAAGGTGGTGGTGGCCCCCTATTTGATCATAACAAAGCCGGACTTCCGGGATCGGGCTAAGGCCTTTGTGGAGGGGGGCGGTACACTGGTGCTTACCTGCCGCACAGGGGTGAAGGATCAAGACAACAACCTGATCTTCGGTGAGAGCATCCCCGTGGGCTGGGAGGAACTGGCAGGCGCCGCGGTGGAGGAAACTGAGAGTTTACAGGATACCAACACCTTCCCTGTGTTGGGGCAGGGGGACTTCGCCGGGCGGACGGGACGCGGCGGCATCCTCAGGGATCTGCTGCGCGTCCGGGATGCGGAGGTGCTGTTCCGCTACGGCGACCCCTTCTATAACAGCTATGCCGCCGTCACAAGGAGGCGCTGGGGGGAGGGCGCGGTGTACTACATCGGCTGCGCGCTGGATCAGAAAACCACCGCGCTGGTGCTGAAGGCGGTGCTCCAAGAGCAGGGGATCAAGACCATCGCCTCGGAGGAGGGCGTGGAGATCGTCTGCCGGGGCGGCGCGGGGCAGCGCATCCGTATGGTGCTCAACCACAATGACCGTTGCGTGGAGGTGGACGGAGAGGCGCTCCCGCCCTTCGGCTGTCGGGTGGAGGTGCTGTAAAAGGAATAAACTGCCCCCGCCTGATCTGAAGAAGTTCAGATCAGGCGGGGGCAGCTGCTTCAATATAAGCGGAGCTTGTACACCCAAAAACGATTTTTTATCCCAGTACCGTATCCAAGGAAAGCATGATGGTAAATCCCGCGGCAAAAAACAGCGTCCCAAGGTTGGAGTGTTTTCCGGCGGAGGTTTCCGGGATCAATTCCTCAACAACGACATAGATCATGGCTCCCGCGGCAAAGCTGAGAAGATAGGGCAGGGCGGGGAGGACCAGCCCTGCCGCCCAGATGGTCAGCATAGCGGCTGCTGGCTCAGCCGCGCCGGACAGGACTCCATATAAAAACGCCCGGCCTTTTCTCATGCCCTCCCCTCGGAGGGGGATGGAAATGACGGCGCCTTCTGGGAAGTTCTGGATGGCAATGCCAATGGACAGAGCCAAGGTGGCGGCTGCTGAAATTGTCTCATTCCCGGCCATCCAGCCTGCCAGTACTACACCCACGGCCATACCCTCTGGAATATTGTGGAGGGTGATAGCCAGCACCAGCATAGTGGCTCGCCTCAGCTGGGCATGAGGTCCCTCCGGCTGGCTGCTGTTTTGGTGCAGATGGGGGATCGTCCTGTCCAGCACCAGCAAGAACAGGATACCTAACCAAAAGCCGGTGACAGCCGGGAGGAAGGCCCATCGACCCAGATTTGACGCCTGTTCCATGGCTGGAAGCAGCAGACTCCAGAGGGAGGCCGCCACCATGACCCCTGCCGCAAAGCCGGTTAAGGCCCGTTGAATTGACAGATTCATGGTGTCTTTTTGAAAAAATACGCACCCTGCTCCAAGTGATGTCCCCAGAAAGGGAAGGAATAATTCGCCCAATACATTTTTTACCATTTTTGGATATGCACCTCCAAACAGCTTGGTATTGCGAATTTCACCAGCCAATCTTTGTGTATTATTTGAGGGATACATTAAAATCACTCAACAGGCACCGCTGTTTTTGTGACGGTATATTTTTCCGGTTGATCGTGTGCAGGCGGTCATTTCTCGATGTATGGATTGTTGATGCATGTCCTTCCGAAGAAGTGGGGAAGGCTGGGCCGCTTACTGCCGCCATGTATTCCCGGTAGTTTGATGGGTTATTTTTACTAATTGCCATTGTTCAGATCCTAAAAAAGAACTTGCTTTTGCATATGCGCCCGGTCTGGATGCAGGAGTTGATCACACCATGGTTAAGGATCCGTCCTTGGAGGCAGTTGACAGCATGGGCGGCGCACCGACTAAGCTGAGGCAAGGACAACACCTTGGGGTTCTATTTTTTCAACTGAGCTTGGGGTACACGGGGCAGGGGGAGAAGTCCTGCTCCACAAGGGCCTTGGCGGCATCATAGTCGTCGCCATTTGCGTGGATCTGCCACATTGCGGTATGGTTCTGCACCCATTCCCGTGTGATGAACTCCATCCCAAACCTTGTCTGGTGTCCTGCCAGTACCACATTGTTGAACTCCGCCGGTGCGCGGTAGCTGCCCGCCAGACCGCTGGCGTGGATCTGTGGCGCTTGCTCCATGAGCTTTTGATATTCGGATGCTTGACTGTTTTGCGCCATCTTATTACCACCAATGTGTTTGATTTGAGCTGATACCCTTTTTGGGACTTGCTGTGAAAATGAAAAAGGGCGCCGGTCTGTTTCAGGTCATATGGACCCACAAACCGGCGCCCTTTCGGTGAACATAAAATCAGCGCCATTTTGGGATTATAAAAGGGGCGCTGGCTGTTTTTATTCTTATATCTATCTATGTACGGGTTCAAGTCCACCCAGCCGCTCCGAAACCGTGCCAGATATCTTTTGTTTCAACATTGTCCCGTTCCGCATTATCTTGGCAATTTTCGGCATCGCAGTTTTCCGCTTGGCATCCGTCGCAGAGCATCCGATGAAAAGCCTCTTCCCACAGCCCGTCCGCTACGGTAATGGAAGCAAGGAACGCTCCCAGCGCCTCCGGTGTCTTCACGATCTTCTCAAAGTTTGTCATGTTCCGTTCGCTCCTTCCTGTTCAACGTCCCTCTTCGGGCGGCGGCCACGGTGCCGCAAGTTCCTCTGGTACACAGTCTGGCCCCGCTCGGTGCTGTACGCAGGCCGAAAGTTCTCGTCCAGCACCGCGTCGCCCGTCGCCCCGTCTGTCTCATAGCCCCGTTTCAGCTCCGTATAAATGGTGCATTGGCAGATCTCCAGCTCTGCGGCAATCTTGACCGGGGAAGCGTTGTGCCGCCACATCAATTTAATTTTCCTGCGGTCCTCCAGCGTCAAAGTCCTCACTTAATCGCCCCTTTTCCCGTTTCCACCCCCATTTGGGTAAAAAATAATGCAGAAAAAGGTTGAATAACCTTTTCTGCATTTAACTTACTACATCAGC
>CANPBB010000056.1 GCA_947572235.1 uncultured Clostridia bacterium | reverse complement strand
TGCCGTTTTGCCGCAAAAAGCGGAAATAGAATCGCAAGGTTGCTAACCGGTGCTTCGTGTAAACCGGAGATTCCCCTTGGCCTGTTCCTCCGGCTTCAGACGGGAGATTTGCTCGGCGGGAGTAGTGCCATCGTGCCGCCGATGGCTTCCAGCCCTGCCGCTTCACAGGCCAGCTTCCTGCGCCGTCCAGCGATGATCTCATAGCCGCCCTCCGCGCAGGGACGGACGGTGCCAAGGGTAAGGACGCCGCCGCTCTTTACGCTCTCGATGGTCTCCCGCATGGAGGCCCCATCACGCATTTTGACAGGGGTTCAGCCCTCTCATAGAGGTCGGTCGGGGGGACGGAGGTGATCTTCTCAGCAGATGTCTTTTTTTTGGCGGCTGCCATGTTCATGAACCTCCTTATAGGCGGCAGCGGCGTTCGGGTCAGGATGTTTTCCGAACGCCGCCGCGTTTGTCGTTAATGAAACATCCCCACGGTTTTACGACTTTTGACCTGCTTTTTCATGGTTGGAAAAGAAGTGAAAAAGATGGCTCAAACCCTCGAAACGCCCGTCATTACTGGGACTTTCCGGTTTGTCGTTATTATACTGTAAGGGCACGCCGACGCCTCGGTCATGGTGTACCGGACAAGTACGCCATGGAGCGTACGGGCCATGCCGCGCGCGGCATGCTGAAGATGGTCTATCAGCATACGATGCGGACAAGGCAGGACGCCGTATCGGATGCGGTGGACAGCTGCTTTAGCCCAAAATTGCACACAGTATTACCAACGAGACTAACCGGAGCTTAGGGTCACAACAGGAATATCAATTTCCATTCAGGGGCGCCCCCGTCCCCCTTATAAACAGGCGCGGCGGACAAAAATCCCCCAATACCCGCCAGTATAATTATCATTTCCCACAAAAAGAAAACCCTTGACGAAATATCCCAGCTGTGTTATAATTTCAGTCTGCGTGGATATGTTCTGCGAATTTTTCTGTGCCCAAATGGAGGAAATCCCGTGCTGCGTGAGCTGATGTGCCAAGACAAGGTCGTGGGGGTCAAGCAGTCCCGCCGGGCCATCCGGGAGGGGCGCGCGGAGAGGGTGTTTCTGGCCTCCAATGCCGATCCGGCCCTTGTCAGCCCTATCGAGCAGCTCTGCCGGGAGCGGGAGATCCGTGTGGACGCGGATTTCTCCATGGAGGAGCTGGGCCGGGCCGCCGGGATTCAGGTGGGCGCCGCCGTGGTGGCCCTGCTGCGCCAAGGGGCGCGGCCGGAGATACAGAAAAATTGATTCCTTTGGTTTTTGCGGGATATTTTTCCGTATCCTGTCAAAAATATATGGGGCTGCGCCCCAAACACATCTTTGGTAGAAAGGAGAAAACTATGCCTACTTTTAACCAGTTGGTTCGCAAGGGTAGAGATCAGGCGACCTACAAGTCCAACAGCCCTGCCATGCAGCACGGGCTGAACACCCTGAAGAACAAGGAGACCGATCTGCCTTCTCCCCAGAAGCGCGGCGTGTGCACCGCTGTTCGTACCTCCACCCCCAAGAAGCCCAACTCCGCCCTGCGGAAGATCGCCCGTGTGCGCCTGACCAACGGCTATGAGGTCACCGCCTATATCCCCGGCGTGGGCCACAGCCTTCAGGAGCACTCTGTGGTTATGATCCGCGGCGGCCGTGTCAAGGACCTGCCCGGTGTGCGTTACCACATCATCCGCGGCACTCTGGACACCCAGGGCGTGCAGGGCCGTATGCAGGCCCGCTCCAAGTACGGCGCCAAGCGGCCTAAGAACAAGTAATTGGCACCGCGCACCGCTTTGCCGAACAGGTAGACATGGTTTTTGCCATACAAGCCTCTTTGGCAGGCAACACGCCGCGTTCGTCGCGGAGAGTACCTATGAATTCATAATTCTTAATGAAGGAGGGAAGCAAAGTGCCCAGAAGAGGTAACGTTCCCAAAAGAGAGATCTTACCCGATCCTATGTACAATAGTGTTCTGGTAACTAAGCTCGTCAACAGCATCATGCTGGACGGCAAGAAGGGCGTGGCCCAGAAGGTGGTCTACGGCGCTTTCGATATCGTCAAGGAGAAGACCGGCAATGATCCCTTGGAGGTCTTTACCACCGCCATGGAGAACATCATGCCCAGCCTTGAGGTCAAGGCCCGCCGCGTAGGCGGCGCCACCTATCAGGTGCCTATGGATGTCCGTCCCGCCCGCCGCCAGACCTTAGGTCTGCGCTGGCTCACCAGCTACTCCCGCTCCCGCAGCGAGCGGACCATGGCTGAGCGCTTGGCCGCAGAGATCATGGACGCCGCCAACAACACCGGCTCCGCTGTGAAAAAGCGCGAGGATACCCACAAGATGGCCGAGTCCAACAAGGCCTTCGCGCACTTCCGCTGGTAAGCGTCGCTTGAAGACCGCTTCGCTGGGTCTTCAAGCGAGGGGGTTTCGCTGCGCTCTGCGCCTCGGACTTTGCCCGTGGGCAAAGTCCTGCGACGCTCGCTCCGCGCAGAGTGTTTTTTCCGAGGACGCGGTCCCCGGAAAAAACGATTTTAGATTTTTTGCGGCGTGCGCGCCGCAAACTCCTGCGGAGGGCTTTTTGTTCGCGGCTGAAGCCGCGAACAGGGGCGGGACCCTGTGTTTTATTTGATTAGTTTCTTAGTTCAAGTATAGGAGAAAAAGTATGCCGAGAAAGGTATCTCTGGAAAACACAAGAAATATCGGCATCATGGCTCACATTGATGCAGGAAAAACCACCACTACGGAGCGGATCCTGTATTACACCGGTGTCAACTACAAGATCGGTGAGACCCATGACGGTACCGCCACTATGGACTGGATGGAGCAGGAGCAGGAGAGAGGCATCACCATTACCTCCGCCGCGACCACCTGCTTCTGGCGGGACCATCGGATCAACATTATTGACACCCCGGGTCATGTGGACTTTACCGTGGAGGTGGAGCGCTCTCTGCGCGTATTGGACGGCTCTGTGACCGTCATGTGCGCCAAGGGCGGCGTGGAGCCCCAGTCTGAGACTGTGTGGCGTCAGGCGGACCACTACCACGTGCCCCGCATGATTTATGTGAACAAGATGGACATCATGGGCGCGGACTTCTTCAACGTCCTGCGCATGGTTGATGAACGTCTCAAGTGCAACGCAGTGCCGATCCAGCTTCCCATCGGCAAGGAGGCGGATTTCCGCGGCATCATCGACTTGGTGGAGATGAACGCGGATATCTACTACGATGAGCTGGGCAAGGACATGCGTGTGGAAGCCATTCCCGATGACATGATGGAGCTGGCAGAGGAGTACCGCGAGAAGCTCTTGGACGCGGTCGCTATGTTCGACGATGAGATCATGGAGATGTATCTGGAGGGGAAGGAGATCCCCACAGATAAGATCCGTAAGGCGATCCGCCAAGCCACGGTGGCAGTGGAGATGATCCCTGTGGTCTGCGGTACCTCGTACCGCAACAAGGGTGTCCAGAAGCTGCTGGACGCTGTCGTTGACTATATGCCTTCTCCTTTGGACATTCCCGCCATCAGCGGCGTGAACCCCAAGACCGACGCGGAGGAGACCCGGGAGGCCTCCGATACCGCCCCCTTCTCCGCTCTGGCGTTCAAAATCGCCACCGACCCCTATGTGGGCCGGCTGAGCTTCATCCGCGTCTACTCCGGTGTGCTCAACACCGGCTCCGCGGTGCTTAACTCCACCAAGGGCCAGCGTGAGCGCATCGGCCGCATCCTTCAGATGCACGCCAACCACCGGGAGGACATCGAAACTGTCTACTCCGGCGACATCGCCGCCGTGGTGGGCCTCAAGAACACCACCACCGGCGACACCCTGTGCGATGACAAGCACCCGGTGATTCTGGAGAATATGGAGTTCCCCGAGCCTGTGATCCGTGTGGCCATCGAGCCCAAGACCAAGGCTGGCCAGGAGAAGATGGGCATTGCCCTGATGAAGCTGGCCGAGGAGGACCCCACCTTTAAGACTTGGACCGATGATGAGACCGGCCAGACCATCATCGCCGGCATGGGCGAGCTCCATCTGGAGATCGTGGTGGACCGGCTGTTTCGTGAGTTCAAGGTGGAGGCCAACGTGGGCGCTCCTCAAGTGGCCTATAAGGAGACCATCAAGAAGAGCGTGCAGCAGGATACCAAGTACGCCCGCCAGTCCGGCGGTAAGGGCCAGTACGGCCATGTGAAGATCCGCGTGGAGCCCAACGAGTCCGGCAAGGGCTATGAGTTCATCAATGAGGTGGTGGGCGGCGCGGTGCCCAAGGAGTATATCCCCGCGGTGGACGCGGGTATCCAGGGCGCCATGCTCTCCGGCGTCTGCGCCGGCTACCCGGTGGTGGATGTGAAAGTTACCCTCTACGACGGGTCCTACCACGAGGTGGACTCCAGTGAGATGGCTTTCAAAATCGCCGGCTCCATGGCCTTCAAGGAGGCCTGCCAGAAGGCGGAGCCCACGCTGCTGGAGCCCATTATGAAGGTCTGTGTCATCGTCCCTGAGGAGTATATGGGTGATGTCATCGGAGATCTCAACAGCCGCCGGGGCCAGATCCAGGGCTTCGAGGCCCGTACCGGCGCCCAGCAGATTGACGCCTTTGTTCCGCTGAGCGAGATGTTCGGCTATGCCACGGACCTCCGTTCCCGTACCCAAGGCCGCGGGCAGTACACCATGGAGCCCTCCCACTACGTGGAGATCCCCAAGAACATTCGCGAGAAAATTGTGGACCAGCGTATGGGCCGCAAGGGATAAACGCGAAAAACCTGTTGCATTTTTTCACCATATCATGTAGAATAAGGGTGTTATGACGTTAACACCAAAATGACGGAAATAAATTTTTGATCTGATAGGAGGATTTCCCAAAATGGCTAAGCAGAAATTTGAGAGAAGCAAGCCCCATGTCAACATTGGCACCATTGGCCACGTTGACCACGGCAAGACCACCCTCACCGCCGCCATCACCAAGTACCTCGCCATGCAGGGCAAGGCGGACTATACCGACTACAGCTCCATTGATAAGGCTCCTGAGGAGCGTGAGCGCGGCATCACCATCAACACCGCCCACGTGGAGTATGAGACTGACGCCCGCCACTATGCCCACGTTGACTGCCCGGGCCATGCCGACTATATCAAGAACATGATCACCGGCGCTGCCCAGATGGATGGCGCGATCTTGGTCATCGCCGCCACCGACGGCCCCATGGCCCAGACCAAGGAGCACATCCTGCTGGCCCGTCAGGTGGGCGTGCCCGCTATCGTGGTCTTCCTGAACAAGTGTGATCAGGTGGACGATGAGGAGCTGCTGGAGCTGGTGGAGATGGAGGTCCGCGAGACCCTGAGCTTCTACGAGTTCCCCGGCGATGATATCCCCATCATCAAGGGCTCCGCTCTGAACGCTCTGGTCTGCGAGTCCAACGATCCCAACGCCCCCGAGTACGCCTGCATCAAGGAGCTGATGGACGCTGTTGACAGCTACGTGCCCACTCCCGACCGTAAGGCTGACATGCCCTTCCTGATGCCCGTTGAGGACGTGTTTACCATCTCCGGCCGCGGCACCGTGGCTACCGGCCGTGTGGAGCGTGGTCAGCTGAAGGCCGGCGAGACCGTGGACATCGTGGGTCTCACCGACGAGAAGCGCAGCACCGTCGTTACCAGCATGGAGATGTTCCACAAGACTCTGGACTATGTTGAGGCTGGTGACAACGCCGGCTGCCTGCTCCGCGGCGTGGCTAAGAACGAGATCGAGCGCGGCCAGGTGCTGTGCAAGCCCGGCTCCATCCATCCCCACACCAAGTTTGTGGGCCAGGTCTACGTCCTGTCCAAGGACGAGGGCGGTCGTCACACCCCCTTCTTCAACAACTACCGTCCCCAGTTCTACTTCCGTACCACCGACGTGACCGGCGTCATCTCCCTGCCCGAGGGCGTTGAGATGTGCATGCCCGGCGACAACGTGGACATGAACGTGGAGCTGATCACCCCCATCGCCATCGAGAAGGGCCTCCGCTTCGCTATCCGCGAGGGTGGCCGTACCGTTGGCTCCGGCGTGGTTATCGACGTGGCTGAGTAATTATTTCAATTGTAAGGAAGCGGCTTGCCGCTTCCTTACAATTGAGTTTTTCGCTCCGCTCTGCGCCTCGGACTTTTCCCACGGGGAAAAGTCCTGCGGTGCTCGCTCCGCGCAGGGTATTTTTCCCGAAAACGCGGTTTCTGGGAAAAATGACTGCAATTTATTTGCGCCTTTGGCGCAAACCCTGCCGAGGGCTTTTCAAGCAAATACCGCTGCGGGGGTCCACCCGTAACGGCTGGACCGCGACGGCACTGTGTGCCGTCGCGGTCTTCATTCTCTATTGTGAACCTCTGTGTGCATAAGAAAATTTGATCTGAAATAGATTGAACAAAATACTTATTTTAGTGAGGGTTTTGACATGTACAACTATCGTCTCTACTTAAAGATCAGCAGCATCATTCTGATTGTGCTGGGCGGCCTGCGCTGCATCAGTTTCTTCGCCTCTATGGGGGACTACTCCGTCCTGATGTCCATACCCGGCTATAGCGGGACAGCTATGGCGTTTTTGCTCTGCGACGCGCTGACCTCTTTGGGCGCGGTGCTCTCCGGGGCGGTGGGCCTCTCCAAGTGCAGGCAGGACAAGGGGCTGATTGTCTGGTCGATTTTGGCTTTCGCGGTGGCGGCGGCGTTCCTTGTCAACGCCTTTATGCTGATCGCCAACAGCAGCGGGGAGTACAGCTCCTACTCCGGCCGCCAGGGGATTGTGTACATGTGCGCGGTGCCGCTGTTCCAAGCCCTCTCCTATATCGGGATCGAGAAGAATTGGGCGGCGAAGTATCAGAAGAACTCCCCGGATCAGGATTCCTCCGAGGAGGAGAAATAGTATTGATGGGTGTCGCGTATGCGGCACCCATTTTTTGACATATTGACGGGGAAATGATGAGTATTTGAAGAAATGGAGGCAAAAGGATGGAGGGTAATCATGAGAAGCTGTATGAGGGGCTGGCTCTGGTCTATCGGGGTAAGTGGATTGGGCTGATCGGTGTAGTCTCTACAGTACTGTTGGTGTGGATACCGATATTGAGCTTTTTGTGTATGCTGGCAGCTCTGCTGGGCGGTGCCATTGTCATTGTGGGACAGGTAAAGCTGCTTTCTGAGCACAAAGACTACAAAAAGGTGTTGGTTTTGGTCATTATGGCTGCCTTGTTTAATTTGATAGAGCAGGGTATTTCCGGTGTTGTTGGTCTGTGCGCGGGGTATCTTGGGAGTATATGTTCGCTGCTGGGGCTATATTTTCTGATTCACGCCACCAATCACTTTTTGCGTCAGCGGGGCCGAGAGGATTTGGCGGAGCTGGGGAGAAGGACTCTGATGGTGAATACAGTTTGTACCATAGCGGTTCTGGTTTCGGAGGGGATGCTTGCGATGTTAGCGGAGAGCTTTGGGGCGC
The DNA here is from genome assembly GCA_947572235.1 of uncultured Clostridia bacterium. Classification (GTDB taxonomy): domain Bacteria; phylum Bacillota; class Clostridia; order Oscillospirales; family Oscillospiraceae; genus CAJFPI01. The sequence continues at coordinate 9,109 of CANPBB010000056.1, read as the reverse complement.
TGCTTGCGGCGGCGGGGGTTTTTGTTGTTTTGACGATAGTCAGTGAGGCGTTTTTGTTGCGCTATTTGAGGAAGAGCAGGGACGCAGTATAGGGCGCTGCGCTTCACAGCGGGACAGATGGTTTATCGGAGCAGTCCAAGCAATGGGGGATGTGCGGCCCTATGGGTGTGTGACCAACATCACCGGCAGGCACGGCGGCATTTGCGGCACTGGGCCAGCGATTCAACCTCCAAGTTTCGGGGGCAGGTCGTGGCGAGTTCGGCAGAGCGGCAGCGGCGGTTTACCAAAGGGCCAAAGACGGGGGGCGCTTTCAGGATACCTTTATCCGTGCAAGAACAACCGCCGCCGCGTCCGAAGTACCAAGGTTGGACAAGCACCGGCCTGCCGAAGGGGCGCCGCGTCTTGGGGCGCTTAGAGGGACGGGCGTGAGGACTGGTCCCCGCAAGGGTAAAGTCCGCCGGTCCGCCCCCCTAAGCAGCCATTTGCTGACTTTTGGGCTCTGCCAAAAACCAGTTGCCCCAGGGGCGACCCCCCCGTCATGGAAACACCAGTGTAGCGACAAAGCCGCTGTCGCCGCAATACAAGATGTCCCCTCCAATGACCACATCCCCACATAGATAGAGGTCCGCCTGTACGTCATCGGGGTAGTTCGGGTAGTTCAAAACCCGATAGCTGTACCGCTTTACCTGCATTCCCGCGTAGGGCTCTAAATCAAAGCCCTGCTCCTTTTGCAGCGCGTTGTACTCCTCATAGGAGGCGTTCAGCGGCTGGGGCAGCATAAACTCTAAGGTCTCCATGGGGGACGTCTCGATCTCCCAGCCCAAGGAGCGGAGGTACTCCGCCCGCTCCTCCTCAGACGCGGCGGTGATCAACTCCTCGCCGGGGGAAGGCCGGCTCTTTAGTGAGGAGATCAGCAGGATCATCAGAATCAGTAGGGCACCGCAGGCCACCACGGCGGCAATGGCCTTCCTCGGACTGAATTTTGCGGATACGATAAACATGGCTACCTCCCATATACAGCCCTGATGGCCAAATCAAGAGAAATCAAAGGAGACTTTCTCCCTCTCTGCCATAATTCTTATTCCAAACCGGGGAGAGATATGATAGAATAGCCGCATGGCGGTTATTCTATTTTCTTTTGCGCTTCTCCGCCTGCTGGCCCCCCTTCGGGGGCAAGGGGAAGAAGGCGGATTTTTACCGCTCCGGCGGCGCTTTGGCAGTCAGACAGCGTCTTGGGAGCGATTTGACGGGGAAAGGCGGCGCGGCTATGGCGAAGGAACGGATAGACAAGGTTATCGCCTCGATGGGACGCTGGTCCAGGCGGGAGGTGAAGGGACTTATCCGGGAGGGGCTGGTGCTCCTGAACGGACAGCCCGCCGCCTCGCCGGAGGAGAAGGTGGAGGCGGAGACGGCGGAGATTATCGTGGCCGGGGAGCCTCTGCGGTACCGGCGCTTTACCTATCTGATGCTCCACAAGCCCGCCGGCCTTCTGTCGGCCACTGAGGATTCCCGGCAGAGGACCGTGATGGAGCTGCTGCCTGAGGACCTTCGCCGCCGGGGGCTCTTCCCCGTGGGACGGCTGGACAGGGACACCGAGGGACTGCTGCTGCTCACCAACGACGGCGACTTGGCCCACCGGCTTCTCGCGCCCAAAAACCACGTGGACAAGGTCTACCGCGCCCTGCTGGACGCCCCTCTCACCAAGGAGGACGCGGCGGCCTTCGCGGCGGGGATCACGCTGGGGGGCGGGCAGCGGTGCCTGCCGGCCTCCCTTCAGGCGGGGGAGGATCCGCGGGAGGGATTCGTCACTTTGCACGAGGGTAAATTTCACCAAATCAAACGGATGTTTCTCAGCCGCGGTAAGACAGTTTTGTATTTGAAACGCCTGAGCATGGGCGGACTGTCCTTGGACCAGAGATTGGGAAAGGGTGAATACAGGTATTTGACAGAGGAAGAAGTGACGAAGCTGCGCGAAAAAGCGGGTATTTGTGAATGAAATAACAGAATAGCCAAAACGATGGCTGAATTTTTGTGGAAAAAAGAAAAAACTGCTTGCATTATGGCGAAACAGACAGTATAATGAGAGTGGACTTGACAGATTGCACAAACTTTATGGGATGATACGCGGCGAGTGATGGGAGGACTTGAGTATGTCGGGGAGAATCTTTCAAAACGCGGTGCTGCAAATCAAGGAGACCACCGACCGGGTGGTGGGTGTGATTGACGGCGAGGGCACCGTGATTTCCTGCAGCGACTTGGGGCTGATCGGCAACAAGTGGCCGGAATATGTGGAGGTCATTGGCCGCGCCGAGGGACGTTGCGTCACCTATATGGGAAAGACCTTTAGGGCGCTGGGCGGCTGGGGCAACCAGTTTGACTACGCCGCCTTTGTCATGGCGGATGACGAGGTGAGTCAGGCGGTCTGCGCCGTGGCCACGGTGTCTTTTAACAGCGCGAAAACCTACTACGAGGAGAAGCACGACCGGGGCTCCTTTATCAAAAATATTATCTCTGACAACATCATGCTGGGGGACATCTATCTCAGAGCCAAGGAGCTCCATGTGGATCCGGAGGTGCCCCGGGGCGTCTTTGTGGTGCGCCACGTTGACCAGTCGGAGGCCATCCACATGGATGTAGTGCAGAGCCTGTTCCCCGACCGGCAGACGGACTTCGTCCTCAGTGTGGGGGATGCCGACGTGGCCTTGATCCACCAGATGAGCGAGACCAGCGCCGAAAAGGAGCTTCAGCGGGTGGCGTCTACGGTGGAGGAGGCCCTGAGAGTCAGCGGCGAGAGCCGTGTGGTGGTGGGCATCGGCACGGTGGCCACCCACCTGCGGGACTTGGCCAAGAGCTATAAGGAGGCCCAGATCGCCATCGAGGTGGGCAAGGTCTTTGACACGGAGAAGTATATTATCAATTACGAGAACTTGGGCATTGGGCGACTGATCTACCAGCTGCCCACCACTATGTGCGAGATGTTTTTGATGGAGGTCTTTAAGAAGAACCCCATCGACGCGCTGGATCAGGAGACGCTGTTTACCATCCACAAGTTCTTTGAGAACAACCTGAACGTGTCTGAGACCGCCCGCAAGCTCTTTGTCCACCGGAACACCTTGGTGTACCGCTTGGAGAAGATCAAGAAGCTCACAGGGCTGGATCTGCGGGAGTTTGACGATGCCATCACGTTCAAGGTGGCGCTGATGGTCAAAAAGTATCTCACCAGTCGGGGCATTGAGGCGTAGGGAGCGGCATAGAGAGAAGGCGCGCCTCCGGGAGGGTCTGCTTCCCGGGGCGCGGTTTTTTTCGCCGCCTCCGGCAGAAGGTGACAAAGAAAACCGCCGATTTTTGTGCCGGATTCTCCCCTTTTCCCCTTGACGGAGGGCGGGGCTTTCGGCTACAATAAAAAAGTACGCGTATTGGCGCGCCGGCTGGTGTGTTCCGGCCGGAAAAAATGAAAGGAACCTGCATTTTTGTTTTATGAAAAATAACTGTCGTTCGGTGCCTGTGGAAAACCGGGAGGTTTTCTGACAGCAGACACAAAACCTCCCAAAGGACTGAGAAAGGGAATATAACAGGACTTTTTGGAGGAATCAATTTTGAATAGAGAACATAAGCGCATCCGCTATGAGAAGGGCTACTACAAGACGCACCCCTGTGAGGAGAGCTTCACCTGCCGCCTCTGCGGGCGGCTGGTGGTGTCCGCCGGGGCGGGGAGCGGCCACCGGAACCACTGCCCCAACTGCCTCACCAGCCTCCATGTGGACGAGGAGCCGGGGGACCGCTCCGCGGACTGCGGCGGCGTGATGGAGCCCATTGGCGTCTGGGTGCGCCGGGGCGGCGAGTGGGCGGTAATCCACCGCTGCCGGCGTTGCGGGAAGCTCAGTTCCAACCGCAGTGCCGCCGACGATAACCCCCTGAAGCTGATGTCCATCGCCCTGCGGCCTCTGACCCAGCCTCCCTTCCCCATCGAGCGGATAGAGGAGCTGACGGCCCTGATGGGCGGCGAGGGGTCCATGGGGTGACGAGAGAGCGCGGAGAGAGCGGCGTAGGAACCGGCGCGGGGCCGGGATGGAGAGTGTATGATTCGTCTGACGGAAGTATATAAGGAGTATCCAAACGGGGCCAAGGCCCTCAACGGGCTGAATTTGGAGATTGGAGACGGGGAGTTCATCTTTATGGTGGGTCCCTCCGGGTCCGGCAAGTCCACGGTGATCAAGCTGCTCACCGGGGAGGTGAGCGCCACCGACGGCCGGGTGATGGTCAACGGCTTCAACCTCAACAACATCGCCGAGTGGCAGATTCCCTATCTGCGGCGGACCTTAGGGGTCATTTTTCAGGATTTCCGCTTAATTGAGAAGAAGTCGGTGTACGACAACATGGTCTTTGCCATGCGGGCGGTGGGCGCCTCCCAGCGGGAGATCAAAAAGCGCATCCCCTACGTGCTCAAGCTGGTGGGGCTGGACGGCAAGTCCAGCCGCCTGCCGGACGAGCTCTCCGGCGGGGAGCAGCAGCGGGTGGCCATCGCCAGGGCTCTGGTGAACAACCCGGACACCATTATCGCCGACGAGCCCACCGGCAATCTGGACCCAAGAAAATCTCTGGAGATCATGACGCTTTTAAAGCGGATCAACGAGCTGGGCACCACCGTGCTGGTGGTGACACACGAGCTGGATATGGTCAGCCGCTTTGACGAGCGTGTGGTCATGCTGGAGCGGGGGCGGATTGTCCGGGACAGCGCCGCTGGGAGGCAAAAGGCCAGATCCAGCCGTCAGGAGCCGTCCGGAGAGGCACAGAGCGAGGCCGGCGCGCCGGAGGCAGTCCGGGAAAGCGCAAAGCGAGGAGAATAGATGAGTAGACGAATGCCAGACCGCAGCCACAACTTTACATATTTTGTGGCCGAGGGCTTTTCCAACATGTTCACCCACGGTTTTATGTCCTTTGCCGCCATCGGCATCACCATTGCCTGCCTTTTGATCATGGGCACCTTCTCCTTGGTGGCGGTGAACGCGAACGCCACCTTGGCGAAGCTGGAGCAGGACAACGAGATTTTGGCCTACGTGGAGGATGGCCTCACCGAGGCGCAGGCCCGCGCGCTGGGGCACAAGATCTTGGCGGTGGAGAACGTGGCGGAGATTGAGTTTATCACCAGGGACAAGGCCTTGGCGGACTACGCCGCCCAGTATGAGGACTCCACGCTGTTTGAGGGGATGGAGTCCTCGGTGCTGCGCCACCGCTTTGCCATCACCTTGGTGGACATCTCCCTGATGCGCCAGACAAAGGAGGCCATTGGCGGCATTGACGGCATCGGCCGTGTCAACGCCTATGAGGAGATTTCCAGCGGCTTTATTACCATCCGCAACATCGCCGCCATTGTCAGCATCGCCTTGGTATCGGTGCTGTTTTTGGTGTCGGTGTTCATCATCGCCAACACCATCAAACTCACCGCCTTTGACCGGCGGGAGGACATCGCCATCATGAAAATGGTGGGCGCCACCGACGGCTTCGTCCGCTGGCCCTTCGTCTATGAGGGGTTTTTGACAGGGCTTTTAAGCTCGGTGATCGCGTTTTTCATGCAGTGGGGCCTCTATTCCGCCATCACCAAAGGCATCTCAGGCAATGATATCTTCTCCATCATCACCATCGTCCCCTTCGCCGACATCTGGCAGATTGTGGCCTTGGTGTTTGTGGCGGCGGGGATGCTCATCGGCGTGGGAGGGAGTCTCTCCGCTATCCGCCAGTTCCTGAAGGTATAGACCATAGAGTGCTCCGAAGAGACAGAAAGGGGACGGATATGCCAGCAAAGCAAACCAAGAGGAGAACGGTAAAACATATTCTGCGCAGCGCCCTTTTGGTGCTGATGGTGGTCTCTCTGCTCCAGTTTGACCTATTTGAGTCAACCGCCAGCGCGGTGACCCAAGCGGAGATTGACCAGCTGAAAAACAACGCCAACGGCCTCTCCAGTGAGAAAAAGGATCTGCAAAAGCAGATCGACGCGTTGAAGGACGACAAGGATGACGCCATCGAGAAGAAAACCCTGTTGGACCAGCAAAGCGCCATCATCCGCCAGGAGATCACCAATGTGGAGGACCAAATTTCCGCCTATGAGGAGCTGATCGCCCAGACCAAGCGGGAGCTGGAGGAGACGGAGCAGCGGGAGGAGGAGCAGTATGAGCTCTTCTGCCGCCGTGTCCGGGCCATGGAGGAGAACGGCGCCGTGTCCTACTGGTCGGTGCTCTTTAACGCCACGGACTTTGCCGACCTCTTGGGCCGGCTGGACTTTGTCAGCGAGATCATAGAGTATGACCAGGGGGTCATGGATACCCTCCAGCAGCTCCGCACCGCCATCGACGCCAAGAAGGCGGACTTGGAGGCCCAGCTCAGTGAGCAGGAGGCCGCCCGGGACGAGCTGAAGTCCAAGAAGGCGGAGCTGGACAAGCAGGTGGCCGAGGCCGCCGCCTTGGTGGCGGAGATCCAGAAGAACGAGGAGGCGGCGAAGGCCCTCCTCAGCGCCAAGGAGGCAGAGGCCCGCCGCATCGACCAGCTGATCAGGGAGAAGGAGGCGGAGCTGGCCGCGTCCCTTGGCCCCGCCAGCGTGGGGGGGTATATCTGGCCGGAGAATGTGAGCAAGAGGATCACCTCCCCCATGGGCAGCCGCAACACGGGTATTCCCGGGGCCTCCACCAACCATAAGGGCGTGGACATTGGCGGCGTGGGCTACACCACCAGTGTGCTGGCCACCAAGGCGGGGGTAGTGATTATCTCTGAGCGGAGCAGCTCCTACGGGGAGTATGTGGTGATCAGCCATGGTGCGGGGAACTCCACCACCTACGCCCACATGTCCCAGCGGAAGGTGAAGGTGGGGCAGACGGTGAAGCAGGGGCAGGTGATCGGCATTACCGGCTCCACCGGCATCTCCAGCGGGCCCCATCTGCACTATGAGATTGTGGAGAACAATGTGCGGGTAGATCCGCTGAAGTATTTGCCAGGGTATATTAAGGCATGGTGAGGAGCTTTTTGGGAGTACAGGGCGCGAAAGCGCCCTGTACTCTTTTTTAGTAGACAACCACTGGGTCTGCCGGTGGGAACAAAAAGCTTTAGGCATGGAAAAAAGCCTCCCTGTTTAGAGCAACTGGAGGGTTTGAAGACCAATATCAATTAAACAAGGAAGTGACAATATTACCCCCGAATAAAAACATAGGAAGTTGGGCTGTGATGGAAGAAAACGGAGGCATTATCAGGGCAATGTTGTATACGCATAAAGGAAGCTATTTTATGGCGGATATTGTATTTGATCCGAGGTAAGTCACAAAAATGGACCGAAAGTTCCAGCGCGCAATGGAGGTATTCGTTCGGATTGCTCTCAGAAGCTGTACCAATAGGGGGCGGTGCATAGCTTGGCGAGAAGATTTTATTGTTTGGCACGGAAGAAAGGCGCAGGAAACCTAACGGATTTCAAGCCTTTCTGATACGATCCAGACGGAAAATGTTCCGTCAAGATATATGCCGAAGCCTATTGGTACAGCTTGTCAGGGGCATAGGGCGGCAGAAAGAACAGCTCGATTTTTCTTGCGTTCCCGTTTCAGTAACCCATGTGCCGGCCTATACCCGCTCAATCCCAACGCATCCGCTACCTGTTTCCGCGTCATCCCTATTGCCAGCATCTCTTTGATTTGTGGCAATAGCTCCAGCGTGTATTGGTATTTCCTCGCCATATGATAACACCCCTTGATGTGATCCTATTCTCTCCTACATCAGGGGGGCTTTTGTCTATTGCCCGTTTTTACTGGTTCGGGACAGCGCTTGACAGGGGGGAGTTTTCGTGCTATAGTAACCTACGGAAAAGCGTTGATGGAGACAGAACTGCGGCGCGGCGGGCAGAGAGGGGTACCTTGGCTGTGAGTACCCTGCGCGGCAAGGCGGCGAAACCACTCCTGAGCTGTCCGCCGAACCCCCTTGGGGCAGTAGACCGGACCGGGCCCTCCCGTTACAGAGGACACGAGCGACGGCCAAGGCCGTAAGCAGGGTGGAACCGTGGGATGTTACCGTCTCACCCCTGAATTTTCTCAGGGGTGAGGCGTTTTTGTTTTGCCCCGAATTTTCCCGGTGTCCCTTTGTAGGGCGCGGCGCTCTCGGCGCGCCGTTCAGAGGGCGCCTATTCTCAACAGAGCGGAGGGCCGAGTCGTCCTGCCCTACAGAGCGCGCTGAAATCGCAAGGAGGAATTTACCATGTCCGAAGAAAACCTGTACACCTTTGAAAACGAGGAATACCGCCGCACCTACTGGCACACCTGCTCCCACGTGCTGGCCCAGGCCATGAAGCGGCTCCACCCGGAGGTGAAGCTGGCCATCGGCCCCAGCATCGACAACGGCTTCTACTACGACTTCGACACCCCCGAGCCCTTCTCCGAGACCCAGCTGGAGGAGCTGGAGGCGGAGATGCGCAAGATCTGCAAGGAGAAGCTGAAGCTGGAGCGCTTTGAACTGCCCCGGGCGGAGGCAATCCGGTTTATGGAGGAAAAAGGCGAGCCCTTTAAGGTGGAGCTGATCCACGACCTGCCCGAGGACGCTGTCATCTCCTTCTACAAGCAGGGGGAATTTACTGACCTGTGCGCCGGCCCCCATTTAGACTCCACCGGGCGGATCAAGGGCAACGCCATCAAGCTCACCGCCTGCAACGCCGCCTACTGGCGGGGCGACTCCAGCCGCCAGACCCTCCAGCGCATCTACGGCGTGGCCTTCCCCAAGAAGGACGAGCTGGACGAGTACCTGGCCAAGATTGAGGAGGCCAAGAAGCGGGACCACCGCCGGCTGGGCAAGGAGCTGGGCCTGTTCATGCTCCGGGACGAGGGACCCGGCTTCCCCTTCTTCCTGCCCAAGGGCATGACGCTGAAAAACACCCTCTTGGACTACTGGCGGAAGGTCCACAAGAAGTACGGCTATGTGGAAATCTCCACCCCCATCATGCTCAACCGGCAGCTGTGGGAGCGGTCCGGCCACTGGGACCACTACAAGAACAACATGTATACCACCGTCATTGACGAGGTGGACTTCGCGGTCAAGCCCATGAACTGCCCCGGCGGTATGCTGGTCTACGCCAGCGAGCCCCATT
>CANPBB010000055.1 GCA_947572235.1 uncultured Clostridia bacterium | reverse complement strand
TGGTCCATGGAGTTGCGGACGATGTGCATGATGGGATCGCTGATGCCGTCCACGATGGTCTTATCCACCTCGGTATCCTCGCCGATGAGGGTGAGCTTGGCCCGCTTGCCCAGTTTTTTGGACATGTCGCGGACGATGCGGTTCATTTTCTGGAAGGTATTGGAAACAGGCACCATCCTAAGGGACATGCTTACATCCTGCAGGTCGTCGGTGAGCTTGCGGAGCTCCCGGGCGGACTTGGAGAAGTTGTCAAGGCGCAGCCCCTTCAGATCGGGGGAGGCGGTGACCATGGACTCGGTGATGACAATCTCGCTGACCACTGCCATCAGCTGGTCCAGCTTCCCAAGGCTCACGCTGATGAGGCTCTCCTTGGTGGCGTGCTGGGGGGCCTTGGCGGCGGCGGGAGCGGCAGCGGCGGCCTTGGGGGCCTCCGCGGCGGCGGCCTTCTCCTCCGCGGGGGCCTTGACCTCCTCGGGAGCGGGCTCGCTCTTGGCCTCCACCGTCTGGTAGGCCCGGACGGAGCCGGTGGTGGTGGCGGCGCCCACGGCGGCGTCCCGCTCGCCGGCGGTGCGGAACCAGACCACAAAGCCCTGGTCGGCGATGATTTCGGAGGTGGAGGGATCGTTCTCCACATTCTCGGGGGACGCGACGAAGTCGGTGCAGAAGTCCCGGATGCTGCTGAGGAGCATGAAGGCCCGGAGGTTCTCCATGCCGCTGCCCTCGTCAAAGAAGACTTGGACGCCGAAACGGTAGTCCGGGTTTACCGCGCTGAGGGCGGCGCCGGCCGGTGCCGCCTCCTCCGCCTTCTCTTGGGCGGCGGGGGCCGGCGCCGGTTCGGCGGGGGCGTTCCCCTGAATTTTATCAATATAGCTATTAATTTTATTAACGATACTGTCGATAGACTGAGAGAGTGGTTCTCCGTTTTCCACCTTTTCGATCTCACCGCGGAAGAAATCCACGGCTTGGAAAACGATGTCAAAGAGCTCCGGGCGGAGCTGCTCGGGCACCACCTCGATTGTCTTCTCCCGGATCACGAAGAACAGGTCCTCAATGCGGTGGGCCACCGTCATCAGAGAGGAGAACTCCATCATGGCGGAGGAGCCCTTCACCGTGTGCATGATGCGGAAGATCTCGTTGACGCTGTCCTGAGAGAATGTGTCCGCCTGTTCAGCGGCCAGAAGAATCCCGTCCAGCTGCTCGAGAAGAGTATTTGTCTCGTACAAATACATATCTAAGATGCTGTCGTTGCCACTACCCATAATACGCCACCCCTTCACATTGGTAATTCCTACGGGGAGAGCGAAAATGGGCAGTCTCCCCCCGCTACGGTTTTATCACATTGGATATATCGGCAGAACCGTGGAGAAAATTAAGATGTTTTTTAACTTTTATTGAAATGGAGGGTCACGATGCCTAATCTGCTTGGTGTGACCAATCCGGTTCCCGGTCATGAGAGTACAAATATCAACCGGAATATGCCGGTTACCCCCGGCGACAGCAAGATTCAAAACGCGCCGGACCCCACACGAGTCAGCCGCCCGGACAACCGTACCGAGCGGCAGGACAGTCAGGACGCCGGCGGCGCGGACCGGGCCCTGCGATACGACTCCAATTTCCGCACCTTCCTCCAGCGATTAGCCAACACCCCCGGCCTCTCGGAGTCCATGTCCGAGATTATGAAGATGTATCAGGGGATGGTGGTCTCCTCCGGCGTGGAGGAGGGCACCGCCGCGGACATGGCGGCGCTGATGCGTATGCTGAAGATGGACGAGGGGCAGCTGGGGAAGTTCTTCCTCTCCCAGATGAATCTCTCCAGCCGCTTCGGCGGGGCGCTGTTCTCCATCCTGCGGGAGGCCTACGGCTCCAGCAGCTCCGAGGTGCTGCGCTCCAGCATTCTCCAGTTTTTGAAGCGGTACAGCGACTATACCTCCACCAGCCACATCGAGGGGAACCTGCTGCGGACCCTGACCCGGCTGACACGGGCCATCCCCGCCAGCTGGGGCAGCCAGCTCCTGCCTATGGTTTCCCAGCTGGAGAACCTTCTAAACGGCGGGAACCGGGCCGGGGCCTTGAAGCTCCTCCAGGGGACCATCCTGCCCTTCCTCGGGAGCTACACCAGCCGTACCAACGACATGGGCCTCAGCCGCACGCTGATCTCCATGCTGGCCTTGGACATCTCCCGTTACGAGAACGGCGGTGTGGACGGCCTGCTCCAGTCCTTCCACCAGCTCAACGGCCACGCGGTGCTGCGGGATAAGCTGGGGGCCTTCAGCGATGAGGCACTGCTGCGGCTGATCGACAACGGCAACTACGCCAAGGAGGCCGCCCGGGACCAGTTTGCCAATCAGCTGGCCCTCACCGCCCAGCGGGCCATGCAGGGCGGGGCCGGGCTGGAGGCGCAGGAGGCTTTCCGCAACATCATGGCGGCGATTTTGGTCAACGAGAGTGTGTATATGCCCCTGACCCATGTGATGCTCCCGGTGGAGTGGGAGGGGAAGATGGCCTTCGGCGAGCTGTGGGTGGACCCGGACGCCGAGGAGAATCTGAAGCAGGGGCGGGGCGGACGGGACAACACCATTCGTTTCCTCTTTAAGATTGATATTGAGGGCCTTGGCTTCTTTGACATGGTTCTCAGCTGCCAGCGGGAGACGGTGGATGTTCAGCTCTACTGTCCGGCCAAGGTGTCTCCCTTTGCCGGCCTTGTGGAGGGGGAGCTGGGCCGGATTCTCACGGAGAACGGCCTGAAGGCCAACCGGGTGCAGGTGCAGGAGATGACGAAACCTCTGACCATCTCCGGCGTGTTCCCGCAAATTTTTGAGGGGGAGAGCGGCGTCAATGTCAAGGTATGATTCCATCCCAAAATCCGCCGGAGGCGGCCGGGCCGTGGCCCTGCGTTACGACGAGAGCGGCGGCGCGCCGGTGGTGGTGGCCTCCGGCATGGGCTATATGGCCGAAAAGATTATCGAGGTGGCCACGGAGAGCGGCGTGCCGGTGTACGAGGATAACTCGCTGGCCACTATGCTCTCCCAGCTGTCCTTGGGACAGGAGATCCCGGACTCCCTGTACCGGGCCATTGTGGAGATCTATGTGTATTTTCTGAATTTTGACCCCAACGACCCGGATAAGGCCCGACGGGAGCGGCAGAAGCTGGAGCAGCCGCCCCAAGAGACGCCGAAGGCGCAGGAAGGAGAGGCGTGATGGAACAGATCTATTTGGTACTGGACAGCAATGGCATCCCCATTGCCCAAGCGGTGCTGGAGTCCCCGCCCAACGCGGATGTGATGCAGCTGCGTATTCTGCAGGGCTCGGCGGACACCGTCACCGCCCGGCGGGATGTGCAGCTGATCGGCATGGACGACAAGGCGCAGGCCCGGCGGGGCTTAGTGATTCGCCAGCGGGGGGATCAGGTGGTGATCCAGCCCACGGCGGCCTTGGGTGCCGAGGCCCGCGAGAACCTGCGTATCCTGACAGATTTTGAGAGTGTGATCTACCCGGTGACCGGCCGGTGGAAGGGCTGCCGCAAGGTGGTGGGAAAGGATCTGAGCTGCGGCGGCGTGGCCTTCTACACCGAGGCCAGCCTCATTGAGAAGGAGGTGGTGGAGCTGGTGCTTCCGGTGACGGATGAGCCGCTGCTGCTGAAGGTGCGCATGCTCCGCTCCCTGCCATCGGACCGGGAGATGGCCCTGTGGGCGGCCCGGTTTGTGGATCTGATTTTAGATGAGGAGATCATGATCCGCAAGTCTGTATTCAGCATCCAAGTCAGCGAGAAGAATATCGACTGATCCGCTTGAAATCCGCGGATTTCAAGCGGGGATTTGATTGGCGGCTTGCCGCAGCGTGAAGAAAATGTGCCTTGGCACATTTTTAGCGCAGGCCCCGCCAGCACAGTCGGCGGCGCGGCACTTGGGCAAAGACAGTACAATTCCATTTTTTGCGCGGAGCGCAGGCTCCGCCGAGGGCTTTTACAGATGGAGTAAGATCAGCAACAGTTTTTCAAGCGGGAAAGGAGTTACATTCATGAAGCAGCGAGGAGCGAGAGCGGCGGCAGGGCACCTGTGGAGAACACGGGCGCTGTCCCTGCTGCTGGCATTGGTAATGGTCTTGGGACTTGTGCCCGAGTGGGATCTGTCGGTGACGGCGGAGGCCCACTGGGCAGACGGCTACTTAGACCAGATGGTGGAGTGGGGCTTTATGAACTCCAGCCAGACGGTGGAGCCCAACCGGGCGCTGACCCGGGCGGAATTTATGGCCATCGTCAACCGGGCCTACGGCTACCACGAGAAGGGCAGCATCCCCTTTACCGATGTGAAGCCTGAGGACTGGTTCTATGACGATGTGTCCATCGCCTATACCGCCAACTATATCAACGGCACCTCCCCCACTACCGCCTCTCCCAACAGCACCCTGACCCGTGAGATGGCCACCGCCGTCTTGGGACGCAACATGATGCTGGAGGAGTCTCCCGGTGAGCTTATCAACTTCTCCGACGGACGGAACGTGAGCAACTGGGCCGTGGGTATTGTGAAGGCCGCCACCGAGAACTACCTCATCGACGGCTATACCGACGGCACCTTCCAGCCCAAGCGGTCCGTCACCCGGGCGGAGATGGCCGCCCTGATGACCCGCACCGTGGGCACCCCCCTCCAAGAGGCCGGGGAGTACACCCTTGACGGCGTCTACGGCAACGTGACCATCACATCCCCCGGCGTGACGCTGAAGGACACCATCATCAGCGGTGACCTCTACGTTACCGGCGGCGTGGGCCTGGGCGATGTGCGCTTGGAAAACGTTACTGTTCTGGGCCGAATTATCGCCGCGGGCACCGGCGTGGGTGAGAAGGGCGACGTGAGTATCCTCATGCGCAACGTCACCGCCGATGAGCTACTGGTGGACAATCTACGTGACCAGTACGTCTCCCTGCGCACCGACGGCGTTACGGAGATCGGCAAGGTCACCGTGGCTACCTCCGCCTATCTGGAGGACAACACCCCCCAGGGCAGCGGCATGAAGCTGATTTCCTTTGAGGGGTCTGAGAATAGCCAGCTGGACTTGGCCGGCCGTATTGAGGAGGTTATCACCAAGACCCCCAAGGCCACCGTGCGTCTGGCCAAGGGCACCATTGAGACTATGACTGTGGATGAGGCTGCCCCTGACTCCAAGGTGATCATTGACCGGGGGGCGGAGATCAAGACGCTGAACTTGGATGTGGGAACCGCCGTCTCCGGCGAGGGCGACATCAAGACGCTCAACGTCAACGCCCCCGGTTCCACCGTCACCATGCTGCCCGACCAGATCAATATCCGCCCGGGCCTCACCGCCACCATCCACGGCCAGGAGATGGACGCCGCCGCCGCCGCGGAGGCCAGCCGCGACCCCATGATCCTAGCCGGCTACCCGGTGGCCAACGACGTGGCTCCCACCACCTTCAACGCCCAGTTTAAGACCAATAAGCAGGGCACCGTCTACTGGGCCGTCAGCGCCCTCAGCGACGGGTCTATCGACGCCGAGGAGCTCATCAACCCCTCCTCCTACGGCTCCCCCGCTGTGCAGAAGGGCAGCGTGTCCGCTCCCGCCGCCGACAAGATGGTGGCCTCCAAGGTGAACAGCCTCCTCCCCGGTGGCTCCTACTACCTCTCCGCCGTGATGGTGGACGGGCGCAGCGACCGGAGCCCTGTGAAGGTCATTGCCTTTACCACTCCCGACAACACCAAGCCCGATTTCGTTACGGGCTACCCCTATTTCTCCCGGCTTACCAACACGGCGGCCCAAGTCACCGTGATGCCCACCAAGACCTGCAAGCTCTACTACATCGTCCTGCCCAAGGGGGCCACTGCCCCCACCGCCGAACAGCTCAAGGCCAACAGCATTTCCGGCAACTTGGGCTATGGTGTGATGGACGTGGAGCAGAACAAGGAGATTCCCATTGACGTAAGCAACCGGTTGGAGGAACTGAAGAGCTATGACCTCTACCTCTGGCTCACCGACGCCGACGGCGTCAACTCCTCCGCCGTCAAGAAGATGTCCTTTACCACCGTGGATAAGACCCCGCCGGAGTTCATCATGGAGCCTACCGCCGGCCGGGCCACCGCCACCACCGTCCCCATGACCTTCCGCCTCAACGAGACGGGTACGGTCTTTTGGGCCGTGGTGAAGGAGGGCGCCCCCTATCCCTATCCCAAGAGGGGCGAGACCGAGGTGGATCTCAGCAGCTTGGATGCCAAGATGCAGGTAGCCTCCGGCATGAACGCCCTCCAGAGCGGCCGGACCAACGCCAACCCCGACCGGGACGGCACCTTTACCGTCAGCGGCCTTGAGGCCCAGACCTCCTATGACCTCTGGTACGTGGCCCAGGACGCCGCCGGCAACTACTCGGAGAAGGTGCAGAAGGTCACTATCCACACCTTGGATACCGAGGGCCCCGATGTCACCCAGGTCTTTTCCGACGTCCAGAACGACCAGCCCCTGCCCAACTCCGACGTGACCATTGAGTTTACCGAGGGTGTCAAGTCCACCGCCAAGGGCGACGGCACCAGCCTTTTGGAGCTCTACAAGGCCTACGCCGACGCCCCCGACGGCGATAAGCCCGCCCTCCGGGAGGCCATGGTGCGGGCGCTGCGAAACACCATCAAGCTCTATCAGGTCAGCGAGAGCGGCGATCCCCTGCCGGTGAAGGAGCGCACGGACAAAACCTCCGCTACGGAGACCGACTGGGTCATCGACTACCGCAACGCGGTAATCACCAGCAACCCCAGCAACGGCCACATGCTGGTGACCTTCCCCTCCAAGAACCTGCCGGACAGCGAGCGCGGCATCAACTTGGCCAGCGGCGCCACCTACCACTTTGAAATCGAGAACATCGCCGACAACGCCAACAACCCGCTGGCCCACGATCAGCCCTATGCCCTGCCCCAGTTTACCACGGTCTTTGCCGAGGTGACCTTGTCCCCCTTTACCCTTGACGAGGATCAGGTCCCTGTGATAGGGAATGCGCCGGTCCGCTTGGACTACCGTTTTCGGATGATCCCAAGGACCACCAGCAAGGTGATCCCCGCCATGACCTTTGACATGCTCCTCTTCACCGACGCCACGGTGGCCTACGACCTCTACTACCGCGTTGTGGACGAGAATGGCGTGGTGCAGACCAACAAGTATTTCGGCCTCCCGGCGGAGACGGCGGCCAACAATGCCGGCCACGGCTGGTACCGCTTGAATAACAGCGGCGTTCTCACCGGCACGCAGACCAACCCCGCCGGCCGCAGCCTCTGCGTGGATTTCGGCCAGTGTAAAAACGGCAACGGGATTCCCGCCGTCAACACGCTGGACGACAGCCGCACGGTATTCTACGAGTTCGCCATCAGCCTCACCCAGATGGGCGACTCTACTACCCCCGATGAGTGGAGCGACGATGTGAATGTGCGGATCTACGCGGTCTCCGGCGCGAATTACGCCATTGACAAGCTGGCCAACGGGCTGTCGCTGAGCAAGTGGGAGAGCTTCTCCCACGATGTCAACGACGGCGGCGTGATCTCCATTGGCCGCACTGCCAACAACTCCCGGTATCTGGAGTACCTGATTGAGAAGACGGACACCGCAGTCCCCACCTTCTACACCGGCTTCCCCCGGTGGAAGGCGGAGGACATTGAGGATACCTACATCGACATGGGCCTTCGGCTGAACCGCAAGGGCACCATCTACTACGTGGTGGCCCCCGCTTCCGAGCTTACCCCCACCTTGGCGGACGGCACCACAGGCGACGACGCCGTATGGGCCAAGGTTCAGAACAGCGCGGGAGATACGGGCATTACCAGACCCGCGGTGGCGGCCCCCTCAAACCTCATCATCTATGAGGCGGAGAAGTATTACGAGGGCAACGCAAAGATCAAGTACGGCACCGTGGACTACCCCGGCGGCAGCGGCGTGGTGAACAAGCAGATCGAGGAGCTCCAGCCGGAGACCAAATACTACGTCTACTTTGTCCTCAAGGGCGAGTTCAGCGATCTTTCCGAGGTCTACGTCTACAAGTTCGAGACCCCCGAGGTCAAAAAGCCCAAGATCACCATTCGCCGCAGCGGCGGCAAGGCGACTGTGGAAACCGCTCCGGTCAACTCCATTGTGGACTATCTGATGTTCACCGTCGCGGACTTGGAGAATGTCAGCGACATGTCCATAGAGATCTCAGGCGGCAACCTCAGACCTGATGCGCAGGGCTATGACTCCACCAAGCCTATGACCGTTCTGGAGGCGATGCTGGAGACCTACAGCGGGCCTGAGGCCGAGTATGTGGGCTACTCCTGCTTCGATGCTTACGCCAGTGACACGCTGAAAGACCGGATAGCCAGCACCATCCGCAACGGCGCCGAGGACGCTAATGTGATGTTTGACGGCACGGTGATGCCTACCTCCACCAACAATCCTCCGGCCACGGTGGACCACACCAAGGAGATGAAGCCGCTTACCAGCTATTACATTATAGCCGTGGGCCGCCATGCCACCATCAAGGAGGGCGGGCACGAGGTGGATACCTTCGGCGCCGCCGGAAATATCCGCATTGCCGAGGCCAACACGCCCAAGCCCAACAAGCTGAACTGCGGCGGCAACGTGCAGATCGACGAGAACGGCAAGATCAGCGGATATATCAGATTTGGTTTTGACATCCCCCTCTACTGGAACCAAGGCGGCATCAACTCCAAGACGAAGCCCGTCTACCAGACAATGGATAAGGCGGAGTTAAGCGGCGACGATGAAGATGACTGGATCGGTCTGTTCCAAGATATCGGCAACGGCTTGGATATGACGAATAACAGGGTCTGGCTGACGGAAGAAAAGGATACGCCCAGCAGTACCTTCAGAATTGACTTTAAGGAGCAAGCCAGCAACTTTGATCTTACGCTCTTTGACGGCGGCTACATTGCCAACTCCGGCGGTGTTATTGACAGCGCGAACAAGATGAATATCACCGTCAGCGGCCGGACCTACTTTGACGAGAAGGGCAATCTGATGGGCACTACCAGCATGCAGATTATCTGGGGCGGTTCCACCATAGAGACGATCTTTGACCGGACCTTCGGCCCCTATGTGCTGAAAGAGGCCCCGCCCGCCACCAATCCCGACCCCGATACAAGCAGTATTGCCTATGACAGCAAAGGAAACGCTGTGCCAATTCTTGGCTGGAAGGATGGAAAACCCATCATTGGCTATATGGCGGATGGGAAAACGCCCATTACAGGTACTTTGAAGTAATCCGTCTCATACCCTCACAGCCCACGCGGGGGCGGGCTATGCCCGCCCCTGCGGCATATTATCAGGAAGGAGTGCATGCCCATGACCCGACACACTCTCCGCCGCCTCCAAGCGGCGCTGCTGACTCTGCTGCTCCTGTGCTCCCTGATCGTCCCCGTCTCCGCGGAGGGGGAAGATACGGGGACCACACAGGTCTACGTCTCCCTGTCCCAGAACACGATAGAAATGAACCAAGAGGAGAGCCGCACCCTCACCGCCATTGTCGATCCCGACAACGGCCAGACCGTCAACTGGTCAGTAGAGGAGGGCGGCGAGGAGATCATCAAGTTTGACAGCACCGGTTCCACCACCACCATCACCCCCCTGCGTCCCGGCCAGACCCGCATCCGCGCCAGCGTCGGCGACAGCAGAAGTGTCAACTGCATTGTCACCGTGGCCGGCCACTACATCAAGCCAGAGGACGCCGAGGTGGAGATTTTTGTGGGTGAGTCCCACGCCGTTCCCATTCCGGAGAGCTTCGGCAGCGCCAAGGTGGGCGAGCTGGAGTGGCGCAGCGACAACCAGACGGTGGCCGACTACAGCGGCAACCGGATTGTGGGCTTCTCCGCGGGCAGCGCCACCTTTACTGTCAGCGCCAACGGCTACACGGCCACGGTGAAGGTCACCGTCCTCTCCAACGACGCGGAGCCCATCAACGAGCGGGCCAGCGCGGGCAGTCCCCTGGCCTTCACCGACATGGAGAGCAAGATCAATACCCGCAGCGTGGAGGTGACCAAGGGCAGCCTCAGCTACGTCACCGGGCTCTTTGTGGCACCCAAGGAGGGGACGCTCTACTTGGGCTATAAGTCCGAGGCGGAGCCCGGCGCGGGCGTGGCCCAGACGCAGAGCTACTATCCCGTAGGGGGTACCTCCCGCGGACCCTACATTCAGGATATCACCTTTGTGCCAAATCCCAACTTCAACGGCAAGGCCACCATCCGCTACAGCGGCGTGGCCAGCAACAACCGCAATTTCTCCGGCGTGATCAGTGTGGATATCGACAATGCCACCGCCAGCATGACCTTGGACGCCACCGTGCAGAATCCGGCCAAGTTTACCGGCCAGCTCTTCTCCCGGGTCTGCCAGAGCAAGCTGGGGGAGTCCATTAAGGAGGTTGTTTTTGCTCTTCCCGCTGAGACCCGGGGTACGCTGTACTTGGACTATGCCAGCGAGAGCGACTATGGCAGCAGGGTGGAGACCGGCCGGCGCTACCGCCTCAGTGAGCTGGATCGCATTTCCTTTGTCCCGGCCCACGGCTTTGCCGGCACGGTGACGGTGTACTACACCGGCTACGGTGTCACCGGCGGCAGCTATCGGGGGGAGATCACCATCACCGTTAGGCAGCAGACAGAGGGCGGCCCGGTGTACAACACCGCTAAAAACAGCGCCGTGACCTTCGATGGCGGAGATTTTGATGATTACTGCGATGCCCAGACCGGCCGGGTTTTGCGCTACGTCCAGTTTACACTTCCCAGCGCCAGCCAAGGTACGCTGTACTACGACTACCGTTCTTCCACCCAGCTTGGCAGCGCCGTCCAAGCGGGGGTGAACTACTACATGAGCCAGAACCCCCGCATCTCCCGGGTGACCTTCGTTCCGGCCAATGAGTTTACAGGCCGGGTGCAGATTCCCTTCACCGGCTGGGATGACCGGGGCAACCGCTTTTCCGGTACCGCGGAGGTCAACGTCCGTACCGGCGGCGGCAGCGGCGATGTGTACTACATCTGTGCCGCGGGCCGGTCGGTGAAGCTGGATAATGATGACTTCAATGATCTGAGCTTGGACCTCACCGGTGACAGGCTCTACTCCATCACCTTCAACAGCCTTCCCTCTGCCGGGGACGGCGCACTGTACCACAGCCGCACCAGCAGCAGCAGCGGTACCCGTGTCAAGACAAAGGTGGAGTATTTTAACAGCCGTTCCCCCCGGATTGACAACCTGTCCTTCTGGGCAACGAACAGCTTCAGCGGTGCTGTGGAGGTGCCGTTCACCGCCTATACGGTGAACGATGATTCATTCTCCGGCACCATGGTCATCGACTCCCGCAGCAGCGGCGGTTCCAGCAGCCGTCCGGAGATCGAGTATGACACGGACTACCGAGAGGCAGTGACCTTCTCTGGACGGGACTTCGACGACCTGTGCGTCTATGAGACCGATGACGATTTGAACTACGTCCGATTCACACAGCCCTCCTCCAGCGTGGGCACGCTGTACTACAACTACCGCTCCTCCAGCTCCACCGGGAGCAAGGTCAACAGCAGCACCAGCTACTACTACAGCGGCAGCGGCAACACCATCTCTAAGGTCAGCTTCGTCCCTGCCAACAGCTTTTATGGCACCGCGGAGATCGACTTCAACGGCTACGCCAAGGACGGCACCAAGTTTAACGGTACCGTGGTGGTGAATGTGGGTGAGGCGGCCCCAGAGGCCCGGGTGACCTACACCACCCGTCAGGCTCCGGTGAACCTCCGGTCTGGAGACTTTGAGGATGCCAACAGACGCGTCAACCTTCGGTCCGTGCGCTTTGCCTACATGCCCTCCAGCGCCGCAGGACGTCTCTACTTCCAGTACACCAGTCCCACGGTCTACGGCTGGCAGGCCACCGCTAATACGGAGTACCAAATCAGCGGCAGTCCGGCCCTCTCCAGCCTGACATTCGTACCCAAGGCGGGCTATACGGGTACCGTGACCATCCCCTACACCGCCACCGCCACCAACGGCAGCCAGTACGGCGGCGAGCTGATCATCTATGTGGAGGGCGGCGGTTACTCCGTCTACTTCAGCGACATGGGCAGCTACTCCGCCGAGGCCCAGTCCGCCGTGGACTACTTGAAGGAGCAGGGTGTGGTCAGCGGCATCACCGCCACCACCTACGGTCCGGAGATGTCCATCCGCCGGGGAGATTTTGCGCTGATGCTGGTGCGGGCCTTTAAGCTCTCCGCCGGCGGCGGTACCGGTCAGAGGTTCTCCGATGTCCCCGCTACCGCCTACTACGCCGACGCCGTCCAGACCCTCCGGGCCTTGGGCATTGTCAGCGGCACCGGCGGGAACCAGTACCAGCCCACCAGCACGCTGAGCCGTCAGGACGCCATGCTCATGGTCCAGCGGGCCATGCGTATCTCCGGCTACAGTGCCGGCGACGGCCCGTCCTACGTGCTGTCCTCCTATTCCGACAGCGGCAGCGTCTCCGGTTACGCCCAAGGGGCCATGGCCTACGTGGTGCAGCAGGGGCTTCTGCCCACTACGGGGAACCGTCTGGCACCCCGGGATGCCCTCAGCCGCGTGGATATGGCGGTGCTGCTCCATAGGGCGATGACTATGTAATACCTCGGAAAGCGGCTCTTCCGCTTTCTTGGGGGGACAGCAACGCAAAAAGAGGACGATACGGAAGGTATCGTCCTCTTTTTTTGTGGTTTTTGGGTGAAATGGGCGAATAACGAGAGATATCAGGAAAAATGCGGGGGCGATATTATTCACCGCCCAGACCGCTGCGTGGCTGGAGGCACAGCAGAGAGAAAAGTGACAAAGAACATCGGGCGGCGGGAGGAATATGGCCTTTCAAAGCCAAAAAAGCCCAGCAAAGCTGGACTTTTTTGTATCCGGGATGGCGGGTCAGGCGTAGACGTCGAAGCCGTACTGCGCGGGGGCGGGGACGGCCTGCATCATCTCGTTGATCAGAGACATCGCCTGCTCTTCCATGTTGTTCATGTTCTCCTTCAGAATCGCGTTGCTGTAGCTGGCTTGGAGACGCGCGTTCTGCATGCTCATGGCGGCAGCGGCGATACCCATATCGAAGCTCATGTCATCACTCCTTTCTCCTATATCGTCGGTGAAGGGGCTTCACCTGTCTAGTATATCGACCGGAAAAACGGGAAAATAAGGCGTAAAAACCGCCTTTTGAGGGCCTTGGTTTGCATCGGTTTATGCAACACCGATTGGGGACAGACCGAGCGCGGGCCGGGTTATCCGCCCACCAGAATTGCCATGTGGGCCAAGGTGGCGCTGTCGTTTTTGAACAGCTCCTCCCGGAGGCTCGTTTGGCGGATGTTGTTGTGGAGCAGGGCGCGGCTGACTTGGACCAAGACGTGGGTCAGGCGGGTGCGGCTGACCTCCTTCCGGCAGGCACAGACGGCGGTGAAGCGGTAGAAGCTGTACAGATTGCACAGGTTCACATAGCTCTTCCAGAGCTGCTCCGGGGAGTCTAAGTTGGGGAAGTGGAGGTGGAAGGCCAAGGAGACCATCAGATTTTCAAAGAAATACTCCGAATGGCCCAGCAGCTCCTCCAGCTGCGCCTCCAAGGCGTTGTATTGGTGGCTCTGGATGACGAAGTTCTGGGCGCTCTGGTTCCGCCAGTCCTCGTTGATGACCTCTAAAAGCTCATTGCGGAGAGAACGGTCTCCTTGGGTGAGGGCGCTCAGGAGGAGGTGGAGGCCGTTGGCCAAGAAGAGCTGCTGGTTGTGGGGCATCTTGTCCATCTGATCGGTGACAGAGGGGGTGTGGAGGAGAAGGACAGCGCGCTCTAAGTAAGCGTCTATGGCCTCGGCGTCCTCCCAGTCCAAGGACTGGAGCTGCTGGGTGAGGAGGCCCAAGAGCATCAGGCGCTGGGACAGCTTGAGGGACCGCTCTTGGAGCACGTCGATGAACAGGGAGCGGAGGGGGACAAAGCGGGCGGCGGCCCCATTTTTGGGGGTATAGTAGCGTACGTCGTTGGGGGGAAGGGGCTCCTCGATGAAGTCGATGCCCTCCGGGTGATCCCACAGAAGGGCTAAGACACCCTCGCAGGCGGGGGAGAGGGAGTGTTCCAAGGCGTGGGCGGTATAGACCTCCTTTCGGGGGAAGATGCGGCAGACCCGGGGCAGGGCCTCCGGGCCGCACTCCATCTGGAGGTCACAGAGGCCGTCCTCCCGGAGAAGGTGGCACTGCCCGGCGGTGTTCATGGAGAACTCCGCGTACATGTTGTCGTGCTCCCGCTCCCGGAGGCGGGGCATCCCTTGGGACAGCTTCTCCTTGAGCGCGTCGGTACGGGCCGCCCGCTTGATGGCTAAGTAGTCCTTCTTGCTGAACTCGATTTTCCAGCCGGCGCAGCAGGAGTCCTGACAGGCGGCGGCCAGACAGTGGAAGTCTTTGTAGTAGGCGGGCATCAGGGTGGTTTCGATTTTGATTTTTTCATAGGGCATGGTAGTTCTCCTTTCCTTCCTGCGCTTGAAAAAGAGGTCCGGCGGGGCCGCTTTTTCAAAAGCGGGAAGAGGGCGGGCAATTGCCCGCCCTCTTTGGAACTTTATTCGGTCTTGCGCAATATTTGGCGAGGATTAGCCTAAGAGCTGGAGAACGCCCTGAGGCACCTGGTTGGCCTGGGCCTCGTCGGGGCGAAATCCGCTCCACTCCGTTTCCCGCTGGCGCGGAAAACTTCATGCCGCTTCTTTGCCCCTCCTCTCCCCACCGGACCCGCTTCGCTGGGCTCCGGCGGGGACCCCGCCATGCTGTCCCAGGCTGCGCCAGTCTCTGCGCCGCCGCAGGTCAGCTATTAGCCCAGCAGCTGGAGAACGCCCTGAGGAACCTGGTTGGCCTGGGCCAGCATGGCCTGGGCGGACTGCACCAGAATGTTGTTCTTGGTGTAGCTCATCATCTCCTCGGCGATGTCGGTGTCGCGGATGGTGGACTCGGCGTCCTGGATGTTCTCCGCCATGACGCTCAGGTTGTTGGCGGTGTGCTCCAGACGGTTCTGGGTGGCACCTAAATCGCCGCGGACGCCGGAGACGTAGTTGATGGCGTCACGGATGGTCTGGATGGCGGCAGCGGCACCGGCCTGGTTGCTGATGTCCAGAGAGGCGATACCCATGGCGGCGGTGTGCATGTCGCCGATGGAAACCTTCAGCTGGTTGTAGCTGTCGGAGGTGTCGCCGATCTGGAGCTGGAGACCCTTGCCGGTAGAGGCAGTAGTGGTAGCCTTAGTGAAGCCCAAAGACTTCTCGATACCTGCTGTGGTAGTCAGGTCAAAGGCAGTCTGGCCATCCACCTCGGTGATGGTGATATTGGTGCCATCGTGGCCCACGGTGTAGACAGCATTGCCAGCAGCCGCATCAGTCAGCTTCTCGGCAATCTTGCTCAGGCTGTCGCCCTGGTTGTACACCACATAGCCAGCCTCACCGGCCTTGGAGGCATCCGTGGTAAAGGTATACTTGTCGTTACCGATGGTAAGGGTGCTTCCCTCGGCAACCATATCCTGGGTCAGCGCAAACTTGGTGCTGGCCAGACGCTTGTCGGTGGCGGCGGCCTTGGCAGTGATATCTGTGGTAGACTTGTTGTAGTCGCCAGTTACGGGGTTATCACCACCGGGAGCAGGCGCAGCCGCGTCAGTGCCATTAGTCCAAGTCGGGGTATTACCATTCAAGGTGAGATTGTCAGCGGCACCAGCACCAGCGATAGTGGGTGTTACGGTGATGGTCCCGAAGGGACTGGCAGCAGCAACATCACCAGCATCATCCTTGGTCAGAGTCAGCTTTGTACCATCAAAAGTGGCGGTGTAGCCAGCAGGAGCAGTAGTGCCGCCGTCCAGGTCCCACTTGGCACCATCATATTTGAAGCTGACATTCAGGCCCGTGCCAGTAAAAGCAACCGTATCATTGGCAGCGTAGGTGGCAGAGGGATCCACACCGCCGGTTGTGTTGTTATCATCCTTGAAGTCCAGCTCTACTTCAAGTTTTGCATTCGTGGCTGCACCGCCGCCGCCGCCAGCAGCGGCAACACCGGTCACTGTAACCTCAGCGGGAATCTTGGTTACATCTTCTGTGGTCGTAAAGGTCAGCTTGCCGTTAGAAGCAGTAACATTATACTCCGCGCCGCCAATGGTGGCCTTACCAGCGGTCATAGGACTACCATCGGCATTCTTAAAGGTGCCGTTCTTAAACGCATTGGCAATGCCCGTAGCGTCCAGCTTGGTGCCGCCAGCAACGCCGGCCAGCTCAAACTCATCATTGCCAATCTTGAGCTTCAGAGACTCACCGTTCGCATTGTTGAACTCCAAGTTATGCAGTTCAACAGAGAATTCATTGGTGGTGCTGCCATTGGCGGCTTCCTCATGCAGAACAGTGTTAGTACCTAAGACATCACCCACAGTGGGAAGATCGATATTGCCAGTGGAAACAGTGACACCAGCGCCCTGAACCTGGAACGCACCATTGGTCACGGTGGTGCGGCCGCCAGCATCCTGGGAACCGTCCAGCAGCTTGATGCCGTTGAAGTTGGCGGAATCGGCGATACGGTTAATTTCGGACTTGAGCTGGTTAACCTCCTTCTGGAGGGCGGCGCGGTCCACCTCGTTGTCGTAGGTGCCGTTGGCGGACTGGGTGGCCAGGTAGTCCATGCGGTTGAGCATGTCCTGGATCTCCTGCATGGCGCCCTCAGCGGTCTTCACCAGAGAGATACCGTCCTTGACGTTCTTCTGAGCGGCGTTCAGACCGGTGATCTGAGCAC
>CANPBB010000054.1 GCA_947572235.1 uncultured Clostridia bacterium | reverse complement strand
TCGCTGCTCAGATGGGTGACAGAATTCTTGCGCCGTTTCAGTATAACGGGACGATAGACAGCAGGCTTTTTGAGAAAAACCCTTCCCGCTGTCTCTTCCTTTGATGATGTCCTTTGTACCGCCTTTCAACCGCGGTAACTATACCATATCCCCCATGCTCTGCTTACGTCTATCGCTGCAAGTGCGTATCCGTAGGAGCCAAAGAAGGCTGCCCAACACCCAGCTTCTCGGCGTTGTTGCCCAGCAATGTGTACGCAATGAGCGCGCTTGCCTGCTTGCGGTTGAGTGTGCCGTCGGGGCTGAAATGGTTGCTGCTGATGCTGTCAATAACACCGACGGTGCTTATGACAGCATCAGCATCGTCTTAGTTGATCTTGGTCGCACCGCTGAAATCAGCTGTATTCACGATAGTGACAGGGCTCAGGGAGATGACAAGTGCTATCACCAGCGCGAGAACCTTTTTGAGGCCCCTCGTGGTAAACATCCCTCAAAATCGCTGCTCTCCGCGTCCGCAACCCATTGTGCCGCAAGAGGTTGCTTGGGTGGACATTGGGCAGGCACCTGTAAAATCGCCAAATTGGTTTTATACAATTATTATTGACATATGTCCAAAACCATGCTACGATATCCTCATCACAAAAAAGGGGGTGATGGGGATTGCCAGACCGCAGAAATGCCGGTGCATCTGTTCACCGCCGCGGTTCTTGCACTTTGCGCCGGAGGGGACGGCAAAGGGGACAGTAGTGCTGGGGTATGACGAGTATGAAGTGCTGCGTCTGCTGGATTATGAGGGGTTTTCTCAGGCTGTGTGTGCGCAGCGGATGGATGTCTCCCGCACCACGGTGACGCGGATGTATGAGAGCGCCAGGAAAAAGGTAGCGGATGCTTTTGTCAATGGGAAAAATATCCTGATGGAACCGGTGGACGTGGAGGTCTGCCTCGCGCCTAAGCCGGAGTGCGCCGGCGTGAGGCACTGCTGTCACCGACAGAAGGATACCGCATTATAGAAGGAGGAAAAACGGATGAGAATTGCAGTTTCTTATGAAAACGGACAGGTTTTTCAGCATTTTGGACACACGGAGCAGTTCAAGCTCTATGAGGTGGAGGGAAAGCAGGTGCTCTCCTCCCAAGTGATCAGCGCGCAGGGCAGCGGCCATGGCGCGCTGGCGGGGTTTCTCTCCGCCGCGCGGGTGGATACCCTGATCTGCGGCGGGATCGGCGGCGGAGCCAGAGCGGCGCTGATGGAGGCCGGTATTTTGCTCTACCCCGGCGTGGTGGGCGGCGCTGACCAAGCGGTGGAGGCGTACCTGAACGGCACACTGGCCTATGTTCCCGACATGGTTTGCAGTCACCACAGCCACGGCGGGGGCCACGACTGCGG
Organism: uncultured Clostridia bacterium; assembly: GCA_947572235.1. Taxonomy (GTDB): domain Bacteria; phylum Bacillota; class Clostridia; order Oscillospirales; family Oscillospiraceae; genus CAJFPI01. The sequence goes on along the minus strand of CANPBB010000054.1, from coordinate 15,561 downwards.
CAGCCATGGCTGCGGCGGGCATGACCACAGCTGCGGCGGACATTGCGGCGGCTGAAGCGCCTTGACATATTGTTTCAATCATCTAAGACTTAGAAGGGAGCACAAAAATGAAGGTATTGATCATCGGTGGCGTGGCCGCGGGCACCAAGGCGGCCGCCAAGATCAAGCGGCTGGACCGGAGTATGGAGGTACAGCTGATTACCAAGGGCGCGGACATCTCCTACGCCGGATGCGGTCTGCCCTACTATGTGGGCGGCACCATTGAGAGCCGGGAGCAGCTGATTGTCAACTCCCCCGCCAAGTACGCCGCCCTCACCGGGGCGGAGGTCCTCACTGGCCGGGAGGCGGTGAAGCTGGATGCGGCGGGCAAGATGGTCACCGCCCGGAACCTGCGGACCGGGGAGACGGAGACCTACAGCTATGACAAGCTGGTTATCGCCACCGGGGCCTCCCCTGTGGTGCCCCCGGTGGAGGGGACGGCGCTGGAGGGTGTGTTCACCATGCGCATGCCGGAGGATGCCGTGGCCACACGGGCCTGGGCCCAGGATAACGGCGTGAAAAAGGCCGTGGTGGTGGGCGGCGGCTTCATCGGGCTGGAGCTGGCGGAAAACCTCCACAGTATGGGTATCCAGGTCACCGTGGTGGACTTTGCGCCCCAAGTGCTGCCCAACATCTTTGACAGCGAGATGGCGGACTATGTGCGCCGCCATCTGAACCGAAAGGGCATCCAGATTATCACCGGCCGGGGTGTGGAGGCCATCTTGGGTGAGGGCCGCGTCTCCGCCGTTCAGGCCGCCGGGGAGGCCCTTAGAGCGGATCTGGTGGTTCTCAGCGTGGGAATTCGGCCCAACACCGGCTTTTTGCAGGACACCGGGCTGGAGATGTGCAAGGGTACTATCGTAGTGAACGGCAGCATGCAGACCAATCTGCCCGACATCTACGCCGCCGGTGACTGCGCTATGGTCACCAGCCGCATGACCGGCAAGGGTCAGTGGTCCCCCATGGGCTCCACCGCCAACCTGTCCGCCCGTGTGCTGGCGAAGGACATCGCAGGTCAGAAGGCCAGCTACCCCGGCGTGCTGGGGACCGGCGTGGTGAAGCTGCCGGAGCTCAACTGCGGCCGTACTGGCCTCACGGAGGCCCAGGCCAAGGAGGCGGGTTTCGATGTGGTCACAGCCCTCTCCGTGGCCGACGACAAGGCCCACTACTATCCCGGTGCCTCCTCCTTCATCACCAAGCTGATTGCCGACCGGGCCAGCCGGAGGCTGCTGGGCCTCCAAGTGTTAGGCGCCGGCGCGGTGGACAAGATGACCGACATCGCCGCCACCGCCATCGCCATGAAGGCCACGCTGGAGGATTTGGAGAGCTTGGATCTGGCCTATGCGCCCCCCTTCTCCACCGCCATCCACCCCTTCGTGCTGGCGGTCCATGTGCTGCAAAACAAGATGGACGGTGTGCTGGAGAGCATCACCCCCGCCGAGTTCCAAGCCGGTAAGGCCAAGGGGTACCGCATTTTGGACGTGTCCTTGGCCCCCAGCATCCGCGGCGCCCAGTACATTGAGTTGGGCAAGGTCAACGGGCCCATTGAGGGGATCGGTAAGGATGAGAAGCTGCTGCTGATCTGCCAGAAGGGCAAGCGCAGTTACTTCCTTCAGAGCCGGCTGAAGCACTACGGCTATACCAACACCGTGACCTTGGAGGGCGGCCTCACCTTCAGCGAGGTGAAGGTGGCGGTCTCCGCCGCGGTGACGCCGGAGGAGGAGAAGGCGGTGAAGGCCTTGGGCTTCCTCCGGGATAAGCGCACCGCCGACTGCTTCAACGGCCGGGTGATCACCCGCAACGGCAAGATCACCGCCGAGGAGAGCCGGGCCATCGCCGAGGCGGCGGAGCTGTTCGGCTCCGGTGAGGTGACGATGACCTCCCGCCTGACCTTGGAGATCCAAGGTGTGTCCTATGACAATATCGAGCCCCTGCGGGACTATCTGCGCCAGAGAGGGCTGGAGACCGGTGGCACCGGCTCCAAGGTCCGGCCTGTGGTCTCCTGCAAGGGCACCACCTGCCAGTATGGCCTCATTGACACTTTCGCCCTGTCGGAGAAGATCCACGAGCGGTTCTTCCACGGCTACAGCAATGTGAAGCTGCCCCACAAATTCAAAATCGCCGTAGGCGGGTGTCCCAACAACTGCGTAAAGCCCGATCTGAACGACTTGGGCGTCATCGGCCAGCGGGTGCCCAACATCCAGTATGACAAGTGCCGGGGCTGCAAGGTATGTCAGATCGAGAAGAACTGCCCCATTCAGGTGGCCAAGATGACCGACAGCGGCATCAGCGTGGACAAGGACGCCTGTAACCACTGCGGCCGGTGCTTGGGCAAGTGCCCCTTCGGAGCCTTCGAGGAGTATACCGAGGGCTACCGGGTTTACATCGGCGGCCGCTGGGGCAAGAAGGTGGCCCGGGGCCGGTATCTCAGCCCCATCTTCACCAGCGAGGAGGCGGTGATGGCGGTGATCGAGAATGCCATCCTGCTGTTCCGGGAGCAGGGCATCACCGGTGAGCGGTTTGCCGACACGGTGGAGCGCCTCGGCTTCGAGAACGTGGAGGCCCAGCTCCTCAGTGACGGCCTTCTCTCCCGCAAGGCGGAGAATATCGCCGCGGAGAAGCATACTGTGGGCGGGGCAACGTGCTAACTCGCCTCGCTTGAAATCTGCGGATTTCAAGTGAATGGGGGCTGCGCCGCACCAAAGTCCCTCCCCATCGGGGAGGGACTTTGGTTTGCCGCGCGCTCCGCGAGAAATATTTTCCCGAAAACCGCAGCGTTAAGAAAATGTGCCAGTGGGCACATTTTTGCGCAGGCCCCGCCAACTATGGGCGGGGCAGCACCATCGGGAGGCGAAACCCTGCCGGAGGCTGAAAAGGAGAGGCCAGTCTTTGACTGGCCTCTCCTTTTCATTGCAGATAGTGAGAAGGTAAATTACTTTACAGCTATTCCCAACACCCCCATGCCGTTTTCCAGCGTTTTTCGTGTAGCGTTGAGGAGACGGAAGCGGGGGGCTGTGTCCGCGAGGCGGCAGGTGTTGTGATAGCTGTGGAGGGCGTCCGTCAGCGACAGGAGACTGCGGGCGGCGGCAGGGCGGTCGGCCTCCGCCTCGGTGCATTGTAAGGCCGATAGGCAGGCAGCGGTGACCTTGACAAGAGACTGCTCAGCAGGTGAAAAGGAGATATCCTTTACACCATATGACGCCTCCGGCAGGCGGTTTAGACGCTGCAGTGCGTAGCGGAGGCGGTACAGCGGGTTGCCCCGATCCCGGCGGAGGGACAGCTCCGGGGCAATGGGGACGGTGGTCTTGGTGTTCAACAGGAGGCGGATAGCCTCTTGGTCTGGGAGGGGGGCGGTGGGACTTCGCCGCAGATCCATCGTCTCCGCGGCCTCCAAAACGGTTTCGTACCAGAGTGGGGACAGAAAAAAGTTCAAAAATCCAGGTCCCGCAGCCTCCGCTGAGGCAAAACAGGTGCCCTCCAGTGTCATCTGTGCCGCCAAGAGCGCTGCCAGTTCACGGGGCGGCCTCCCAAGGGCTTTGGCAGCGGCCAGCGGGTAGGCGGTGGAGCAGTCCGCGAAAGCTCCACCCCACACCGCCTTGGGAGGGACAGGGGGCTCCTTGGCGGAGGCGCCGCTGGACAGGACAGCGCGGCTGACGGCGGCGGTGAGGGCCTCCGCTTGGGTCAAGGCTTCCGTGATTGGATCCGGCAAAATCCTCGCCTCCCTGTTATGATTCGACAAAATACTACAAATTGGAATTGCTCGACAGGGAAGATTCCGCCTCTTGGACGGTGATCTGGATGGTCAGCGCAAAGGTGCCCAAGGAGCCGCCGCCGCTTAGCAGCTCATAACGCAGCAGGGCCTTGCCACCTGACATGGTGACGCTGTGGCGCAGGTAGTCCGTGCGCAGGTCCAACGTCAGTGTGCCGTAAGGGGTGGCGTACTGTCCTTGGGAGGTCTCACCGGCGCGGAAGAGCAGGCGGATGCCGGGCCGGCGCAGCTCCACCATATCCCCGGCAAAACGCAGAGAGGCCTTGCCGCTCTCCTCTTGGTATTTTAGGATAATCCCCTCCGCTGTGTCGCTTAAAAATCCCTCCCAGTGCTGGGAAAACCGCTCCGAGACGCCGTCCAAGCGCTGACGGCTCTGGAGGAACAGCTGGGCCCGCCGCTCCATCAGTAGGCCTCGATGTCCACCAGCTGGGGACTGTGCTCCATATCCTCGTAGAGGAACAGCCGGGCCATGCGCTCAAAATCCGCCGGACGGTCGCTGGTGCAGTAGACCACATCACCGCTCCCTGACGGCGCGGCGGCGTCGTGGGCCTCTATGTACGCTCTGGCGGCGCTGGCGGCCTCCTGTCCCACGTCGATCAAAGCCACGTCCGGGCCCATCACCGCGCCGATGACCTCCCGGAGGAGGGGGTAGTGGGTACAGCCCAACACCAAGGTGTCAATCCCCTCCTCCCGCAGGGGGATCAGGTACTCCGCCGCCACCGTCTCAATGACGCTGTCGCCAAGGTGGACGCGGCCTTCCTCCACCAAGGGGACAAACAGGGGGCAGGGCCGGCCGATGAGGGTAATCTCCGGGGCGATAGCGGCGAAGCGCCGCTGATAGGCCCCGCTGCTGACGCTGGCCCGTGTGGCGATAAGGCCCACCCGGCGGTTTCGCGTTACCGACGCCGCCCGGGCCACTGCCGGCTCCACCACGCCGATAATGGGGATCTGGTTCTCCGCTTGGAGGGTTTCAATGCAGTTGGAGCTCACGGTGCCGCAGGCGATGACCACCGCCTTGGGCTGGAAGCTGGCGAGAAAGCGCAGATCCTGCCGGGCATATTTGAGCAGCGTCTCCCGGGAGCGGTTGCCGTAGGGCACACGGGAGGTGTCGCCAAAGTATATAATGTGTTCAGAGGGCATCTGCCGCCGGAGCTCCCGCACGGCGGTGAGTCCGCCCAAGCCCGAGTCAAAGACGCCGATAGGTCGCGTATCCAAATCGCGCAGCCTCCTTTTGAAAGAAACAGGGGGAAAAGCAGGCGCTTTCCCACAAATGGTTCCCCTATTATACTATGCTTTGCGGGGGAGAACAAGCAAAATTTAGGCGTTTTGCCTGCGATTTTCTATGGCATTTTTACCGAAGCTCTGTTATAATCTGTTCAAGACTTTGCCTATATCAATCTTAGTGCTGGGGAGGAGCCGCCCATGGAACTGAAGCTGACTCAAAAACAATTCCGCCGCCTGCTGGATTTGGTGTATATTGGAAACTGGGTGCTGAATTCCACCCGGGGGGACGACCGCATCCGGGAGTATGACGAGGTGGAGAGCCGGGTTTTCGCCCACTGTCTGGACCACGGCATGGCAAAGCTGGTGGAGCTCTACGAGGGGGAGCTGATCCCCTCCCGGGCTTTCGCTGAGGGCGGCATACACGAGGCGATCATGGCCTATGAGGACGTGACCTTCTTCGAAATTCTGGCCGAGGAGCTGGCCCTGCGGGACTTGGGGGAGCCAACCCGGGAGAACTACGAAGCCATTTTGGACCGCATGGAGCGATACATGGGCGAATTCGAGGAAAACGGCACCGACCACATCACCGTAGAACTGGAGTAGTTACTTTTCCTTGAGAGGAAAAGTAACTAAACGAAATTCATGTCCGCTCTGTTCCCCTGTTGGTTGTCCACGTTTTCCGCACGGTAACGGAGATTTTATTCTTGGGCAGGTGTTACGCGCCTGAGTACATCAAAAGCCGGTACACGCAGTAGGTGTACCGGCTCTTTTGCCGACGGGGGTTCGACAAGTTTTGATGACGAAAGGGAAAATACGCAATAAATTATACGGGAGATGATCAGCCGGGCCGGCGGAGCATGGAGGAGCGCATCCAAGTGCAGGACTTCAACAGCGACAACCGGAGGCTCGACACAGCGCTGGGGAAGGAGGCAGGGCCAAGTGGCCGCGCTGGAGCGGCAGACAGCGGTACTGGGCAGCTGTCTGCTCTACACCACCATCTATAAGGGTAACGGAAAATCTGGGATTGACAACAAAAACAGCCTAATCTTCCCTACAAATTTTGTGTGTGAAGAGTGCTTTTCAAATGGCGGCATTACCCACTCTTGGGTTCAGGGGGACGGATAACGAGAATATTTGTAATTATCAACGTGGTAATCCCTTTAGTCCATCTGAACAAATGGCAGGCATTCGGCTATAAAAGCACTAAACATCGTACACGGCTCGCTTGCTGTCCAGCCAAATACAGATCGTGCCCCTCAAATGATTCCCCCGAAAACTATGTGCTGGGTGTTCACTGCCACTTTTGGCAGGGTGCTGATGACATCGCTTGCTATATATTGCGCCATGTATTTTGCAGCTACCTATATATCAAGCTGAGCGAAAGGGTTAACCACAAATATCAATTGATTAGACAACAAAAACCGCGCCAAGTAGAGAACTATGTAGACATCCCCCTCAAAAACCCATCCAAAACCACCGCTCCTCACGCCTGAGCGCCCCCTTGCGGCGCGAGGTTTCTCATGATAGACATTAGTCAGCCATCCTCCTGCACAAATCGCTACACTGCTCCCATACTGTCTTTTGGAATTTTGTCAACAATTGCGGCAAAACATATATTCTCAAAGCCGCCGGGCCGTGATATGATACTACTGAATCAATCCACCGCACCCGCCGGCGGTTCCGCCGGCGCTCTTTACGCAGCAGCGAAACAGGAGGCAGATATGAGCAGACAGGAAGCGGTAGAACAGTACAATCGGGCCCTGCGGCAGGGCCGCAAGTGCTATAAGGACTGCGTGCTCCGGGGGCGCTACCCCTATCCACAGGTCTTGGACGAGATTCTGAGTGAATCCATGGTGGCTGGCCAAGTGGACTTAGGGGTCATCGAGATCCCCACTGATCGCGTGGCCGGCACCAAGACCATCGGGAGGCGCAGTTCCTTCGCGGCGGACTTCATGCCCCTCTTGGATCACGATACCGAGTTTGCCACCAAGTGGATGGACCTGTGCCAAGCTCATTTGGAGGAGGGGGTCCGGGACCCCATCCGATGCTATGAGTACATGGGGCGCTTCTACGTGCAGGAGGGAAACAAGCGGGTCAGCGTCCTCAAAAGCTACAGCGCCCCCACCATCCCCGCCTACGTGATCCGTATGGTCCCTGTCTGGTCTGAGGAGCCCGCTGTGCAGGCCTACTACGACTTTATGCGCTCCTACCAGATGACCGGGCTCTACCAGGTTGCTTTCAGCCGCACCGGCTGCTTCCCCAAGCTCCAAGCGGCTCTGGGCTACGAGACGGACCACGTGTGGACAGAGGAGGAGCGCCGCCGGTTTGCCGCGGACTTCACCTGCTTTACAGACGCCTTTTGCAAGCTGGGCGGCGAAGAGCTGCGTGTCACTGCGGCGGACGCCCTGCTGGTGTGGCTGAAGGTCTACTCCTATGAGGATCTGCACCACAGCACCCCTGCGGAGCTGCTTAAAAGCCTGAGGGCGGTGTGGGCGGATGTAAAAGCGGACCCGGATACCATCGCTGTCAATACCAATCCGGAGGAGCCGGCGGAGTCCGGCCTTCTTACCCGCATTTTGAAGGCGGCCCTGCCCAAGGAGCGGCTGCACGTGGCCTTTGTCAGTAATCACCGGGCTGACGACAGCGACTGGGCCAGAGCCCACGATTTGGGCCGGCGGTACTTGGAGGCGGTGATGGGGGAGGAGATTGCCGTCCAGAACTTTCAGGGCGTCCCCTTGGAAGAGGGGGCCGAGGCGGCCATGGCGGAGGCTATCGCCGGCGGCGCGCAGGTGATTTTCGCTACCACGCCGCCCCTTATCGGCGCCTGCCGGAAGATTGCCGTCCAGCACCCGGGGGTGCGGATTCTCAACTGCTCTGTCTCCATGCCCTACACCGGCATCCGCACCTACTACAGCCGGATCTACGAGGGAAAATTCATCACCGGCGCCATCGCCGGGGCCCTCAGCCGGGGGGATGAGATCGGCTACGTGGCCAGCAGTCCCATCTTCGGCGTTCCCGCCAGCATCAACGCCTTCGCCCTGGGAGCACGGCTCACCAACCCCCGGGCCCGCTTAAAGCTCCGCTGGTCCTGTGTGGAGGAGGACGCCATGGGAGCCTTGGCCAAGGAGGGAGTATCCCTGATCAGCAACCGGGACGTGCCTGCCCCGGACCGGATCTGTGAGCCTTGGGGCCTCTGCGAGGTGCGGGAGGACGGCTTCCGCTCCTTGGCCTCCCCCTACTGGCACTGGGGGAACTTCTATGTAAAGCTGGTGCGCAGCATATTGAGCGGCGGCTGGGACGCGCTGAACAGTGCCAACGGGCCGGCGGTGAACTACTGGTGGGGCATGGCCAGTCAGACCATCGGCGTGCTCTACGGTGAGGATCTGCCTGAGGGGGTGCGCCACTTGTCGGAGTACCTGTGCCAAGGGGTGGCCGCCGGCACAATCCTGCCCTTCCACCGCCCCGTCCGGGACCAGTCCGGCTTGGTGCGCAGCAACGGCGAGCATTTCTTCTCCCCGGAGGAGATTTTACATATGGACTGGCTCTGCGACTGCGTAGACGGGTCCATCCCCGGCTATGAGGAGCTTCTGCCTATGTCCCGGTCCATTGTCCGGCTCCAAGGTGTTTACCGGGACAACATCCCTCCGGAAAAGGAGGATCCCATTCTGTGAAGGTGCTCTTGATCTCCGACTTGGAGAGTGAATATCTGTGGGACTACTACCAGCCCGGCCATTTAGCGGGTGTGGATCTGATTCTCTCCTGCGGGGATCTGCACTCCCAGTATCTGTCCTTCCTTGTGACTATGGGCGGCGCTCCCCTGCTCTATGTCCACGGCAACCACGACCAGACCTATGACCTCCACCCCCCGGAGGGCTGCGAGTGCATAGAGGACCGCCTGATCACCGTGAAGGGCCTGCGGGTTCTGGGGTTAGGGGGCAGCATCTGGTACAGCGGCGGCCCCCACCAGTATACAGAGGCCCAGATGGCCCGCCGCGTCCGGCGGCTCCGCCGCCAGCTTCGCCGGGCAGGCGGGGTGGATATTGTGGTGACACACGCCCCCGCCCGCGGGTACGGCGACGCGCCGGACCAAGCCCACCATGGGTTTTCCTGCTTTTTGGATTTGATGGACAAGTATCAGCCGATGTTTTTTGTGCACGGTCATGTGCACACGAATTACGGGGCCAGAATTCCCCGAACGATCCAGCGGGGGGAGACTACGATTGTCAACGCGTATGAGCGGTATTTGATCGAGATTTGAGGGGGCTAAGCGCGCTGGGAGCTGCAAAAGCAGCTCCCAGCTTGGCTTTTACGCCATTTTGGCGCAAAAAAGCGCCCTCTTGATCGGGCGCAAAGATGGACTTGTAATTTCTCGCAACCTGTGGTATACTAACTCAAAATCACTCAATTGAGAATAGAGAAGAATCCTCCGCAAGCATTCGCGTTGAGGAGTTCGGTCTCGCGCAATGGATGCCCGTGAACCATGTCAGGCGGGGAACCGAGCAGCATTAAGCGGAACACTATGTGCCGCGAGGGTGCCGATTCCGAGGGGATGCTTGCGGAGGGTCCTTCTTTTTTTCGCGTTTTTTGGCGAAAAATCGCTGTTTTTGCCCCATTTTTACCTACGACATTGCATCCGTTTATGCAACAGAGAGGAGACGCTTCCATGTATCAGGCGCTGTACCGCAAATGGCGGCCCAAGTCCTTCGCCGATGTGGTGGGACAGGGCCACATCACCCACACCCTCCAGAGAGAGGTGGCGGAGGGGCGGCTCTCCCACGCCTACCTCTTCACCGGCACCCGGGGCACCGGGAAGACCACCTGTGCCAAAATTTTGGCCAAGGCGGTCAACTGTGACCATCCGGTGGATGGGGACCCCTGCGGGCAGTGCCCCGCCTGTACGGGTATTGACAACGGCAGCCTCTTGGATGTGCTGGAGCTGGACGCCGCCTCCAACAACGGCGTGGACCATGTTCGGGCGCTGCGGGAGGAGGCCATCTACACCCCCGCCCGTGTGCGCTACCGGGTCTATATCATCGACGAGGTCCACATGCTCACCACCGCCGCCTTCAACGCCCTTCTGAAGATTTTAGAGGAGCCGCCGGCCCATCTGATCTTTATCTTGGCCACGACAGAGCTTCACAAGGTCCCCGCCACCATTCTCTCCCGGTGCCAGCGGTTCGCCTTTAAGCGGATTCTGCCCCGGGACATGGCGGAGCGGCTTTTGTACGTGGCCCGTCAGGAGGGGATCGGCCTGACGGAGAGCGGCGCGGAGCAGCTCTCCCGCCTCTCCGACGGGGCTCTGCGGGACGCGCTGAGCCTTTTGGACCAGTGCGCCGCCGCCGGCGGCACCGTGGATGGCGGACGGATTTTGGAGGTGCTGGGTCTGGCCGGGAATCTCCAGACCCAGCAGCTGATGGAACACATCCTCCGCCGGGACGCCCAGAGCGCCCTGACGCTGTTCCATCAGCTCTACAGCGGCGGTCGGGACGCCGGGGCCGTGGTGGGGGAGCTGTCGGCCCTGTGCCGGGATCTGCTGATCCGCATGACCGCCCCACAAGGGGGGGATTCCCTGCTCACCGGCGGCTATGAGGACGCCGCCTTGGAGGCCCTGTCCACCCTCTGCGCCCCCCGGCGTCTGATCTTCCTCACCGCCCAGCTCCAGTCCACCGCGGCGGCATTGCCCCTCAGCGTCAACCGGCGCACAGATGTGGAGCTGTGCCTGCTTCGCATGTGTGACGAGAGCCTCAGCGGCGATCTGACAGCCCTGTCCGCCCGTATCACCCGGCTGGAGGAGGGGCGTCCCGCCCAGCCGGCTCCCGCCGCCCCGGTCCGCCGGGAGGCGGCGCCACCCCGCAGGGAGGCCGCTCCCCCTCCGGCGGACGAGGTCCCCTGGGAGGAGCCCCCCCTGCCAGAGCCGCCTCCGGAGCTTCCGGCAGAGCGGCAGAGGGCGGACCTGCCCCTTCCGGAGCCGATTTTGGAGGCCCCGGTTCCGGCCGGCGCGCCCAAGGCGGCGGCGACGGACAGCGGCCTGTGGGGGCGACTGATCGACAGCTACAAGAGCCGTCTGCCGGCCATGTACCGGGCCTTTTTGGACGGGGCTGTGGGAGAGCTCACCGGCGACATGCTGACGGTGAGCTGCGGCAGCGATTTTATCAAGACACAGCTGCACAACGTAAAGGTTCAGTCCGTCTTGCAGGAGGTTACCTCCGAGGACCAAGGGCGGCCCATTGCGGTGGCCTTCACTGTGGGGGCGCCGCCCAAGGCGGCGGAGACGGCGGAGAGCAGCGACAAGATTGACGATCTGATCCGGTTTGGCAGTCAATTTGACAATTTTAAGATCACATAAGGAGAAAGAGAGCGATGGCAAAAGGCGGATTCCCCAAAGGGGGCGGCTACGGAGGCGGCGGCATGATGCGCCAGCAGGCCCAGATGCAGCAGAAGATCCTGAAGATGCAGCAGGAGATGGCCAAAGCCCAGGAGGCGGTGGAGAGCACGCTGTTCACCGCCACAGTGGGCGGCGGCACGGTGAAGGCCACGGTCAGCGGCAAGAAGGAGCTGAAGGAGATCTTCATTGACCCGGAGGTGCTGAGCCCCGAGGAGGCGGAGACCGTGCAGGACATGGTGGTGTCCGCGGTGAATGAGGCTCTGCGTCAGGCCGAGGCGGCTATGGACAAGAGCGTGGAGGGTGTTGCCAGCGGGCTGAATATTCCGGGGCTGAAGTTTTGAGCGTCAGGCGGGGGCTGCTTTCGCAGCCCCCTTAGCTTTTGGAAAAATGCCGCAGACGGCGGCGCGGCAACTAATAGTAGGCCACCAACAGGTCTACCACGGTGCCGTAGCTCTGCACGCCGGCGGTCTGGCCGTATCCTTTGAGAAGTGTGTCGTAGGCCTTCTGGCTGACAGTATCCACCGGAGATTCCCACTTTTGCCAGTACAAGCTGTTGTTTCGGATGTCCGCCAGCACCCCCTCATCCAGCTGCCCCCGCAGTGTCTCCCACAGTGCCCGGTCCGCCCGGTAGAGGGCGTTGGACAGGTGGACGTACCCGATGAGATAGCCGGAGTACACGTAGGCGGGGAGGCCGCAGCGGGTGGAGACAACGATAGAGATGAAATTGCACTCCTGTTCCGAGGCGAAGCCCCGCTGATGGGCCAGCTCGTGGACGATGGTGGAGGGCAGATACGCCTCCGGGCTGTCCACATTCAGCACCGACTCCCCGGTGAAGGGGGCGTAGTAGCCGGTAAAGCCCATGGCGCTGAGGAGCTGGGAGAACAGCATCCGCTTGGGCGTCCGGTCCTGACGGGAGAGGAAGGGGAACTCCTCGTAGACACAGGGGTAGATCTCTGTACTGTGGGCGAAGATCTCGTCCCGGCTGACAGCGAAAAGGCCGCTCTCGTCCCGGGGGACTTGGCGGGAGGCCAAGTTTACCTGCTGGGTGAAGTAAGCGGCTACCCGGTAAAGCTCCTCTGTGCTCACCTGCTGGGCGCGGATGCCGCTCTTGTCCTGAAAGCCGTCGGCGTAGTAGTTTATCCCCCAGGCCAAGCAGAACCAGTCCAAGGCCGTCAGCGCCGCGCAGAGCAGGATCAGAAGGCGGCGGCAGGCGGTGTCCCAGCGGCGTCCCTTGGCCCGGCGGACCAGTACCGCGGAGCGGACAATGTGGACCATGCCCCATAGGCCGGCGGCTATGTACAGGAGCTCCGCCAAGGGGATGGGCACTATGTAGCACACCGCGCCTATGGCGTTCTTTGCCGGCTGGGTCACATGATCCACCAAAAAGGTCATCAGGGGCTGATGGCCGCGGGCCAGGAGGAACAGGATCAACAGGAGTCCGGCGGCGGCCAGCCAGAGCAGAAGGGGTCTGTGGCGGCGGAGAAAAGGCTTCATGGGTCCCTCCTCTCTCCGGCGAGCCGGCCCAGAAGGGGCTCGAAGTCCACGCCCTCCCGGGGGGGCAGGTCCTCCGCGGCAGTGCGCGCGGCGCAGTCCCGGACGAACTCCGCCGCCCTTTTGGCCGCTTGGGACAGGGGGTCGCCCTGGAGGAGGGCGCCGGTGAGGACGCTGGCAAACAGGTCGCCGGTACCGTGGAAGGCCCGGCCCACAAAGTCCGTCTGGACGAAGGTGACGGCGGCGGTGTCCCGGTCAAAGCAAGCCGCGCCGGTCTGGCCGGGGGTGAGGCTCACGCCGGTGAGCACCACGGAGCGCCGGCCGTCAAGGCTCAGGGCCTCTGCTGTCTGGCGCAGGGCGGCCTCGCTCTGGTCCAGATGGTCGTAGGGGATGTCCAGGAGGAGGGCGGCCTCGGTGCGGTTGGGGATGATCACGTCGGCCTCGGCAGACAGGGCGGCCATGCCCGCGCACATTTCCGGGGTGTAGGTGCGGTAGAGCCTGCCGTTGTCGCCCATCACCGGGTCCACGATGGAAAGAGCGCCGCCGGCGCGGGCCCAGCGGAGGAAATCCGCGGAGAGGGACATCTGTCTGGCGGAGCCCATGAAGCCGGTGTAGACGGCGTCGAAGGGGAGGCGGAGCTGCCGGTAGTGGTCCATGGCGCCGTTGAGGGCATCGGTGAGATCGAGGAAGGTGTTGCCGTCGAAGCCGCCGGTGTGTGTGGAGAGGCAGGCGGTGGGCATAGGGCAGCACTGGACGCCCATGGCGGAGAGCACGGGCAGCACGATGGTCAGCGAGCACCGGCCAAAGCCGGAGAGGTCGTGGATGGCGGCGGTAAGTGGTGTCTTGGTCAATATCGTCATCTCCTACAAAAATTGGGGTGGAATTTTTTATATTATAATCTGAAATTGCCTATTGTTCAAGTGGAAATTCTATGGTATACTATCGTACGTGGCAAGTGAGAGGCCGATCCTACCCGCGGGTATGGTGGAATTGGCAGACACGCCAGATTTAGGTTCTGGTGGGCGACCGTGCAGGTTCAAGTCCTGTTACCCGCACCATGTTCTCCCTTGTCCGCGAAAAGCTGGAGGCTTAGCTCAGCTGGTTAGAGCGCATGCTTCACACGCATGAGGCCACTGGTTCGAGTCCAGTAGTCTCCACCAATAAATCCCTTAGAGCCGCAATGCTTTGAGGGATTTTTATTTGTTCTAATTTTCGGTATTTGTTAGTAACGTGTAAGTAACCATTACATTTTTACATTTTGGAATGAGGAAGAGGAGAGGGTTATAAAATGCCCTCTCCTCTTCCATCAATGACGAACAATGCACTCAAAATACCTTGCCAGCTTATCCGGTGCAGCGTCCTTATCATCTAAAAACGCCTTTGCCATATCGGCGTAAAAATCAATCTTGTCCCCTACGCCATACTTCTGGAAAATCTTGCAGTAGTCCGAGTACATCATATTCATAGCAACCCAAAACTGCACCGGATCACACGTCACTCCGCGCTGAGACATGACCTTGTCCGTCTGATCCATTGTCCAATGGGGCCCCCGGGTGCCGTCTTCATTCTCCATACCTCTTGTCCACTCCACCGCCATCTGGTGGTCCATAGGGCGCACCATACCGGACATGGAGTGCCCGGCGGACATAGCACCGGCACGGTGCTCCATCTCATTCATAGGCCGGTAGCTGGCGTCCATACCTTCACTCTCACCCCTGAAACCGCCCTCTGGAGAAAACCCGATCAAGCGTCGCATAGGCCTTTCACCTCCGTGGATATTTTCATCGTACCAGCCGCGGGGCATGTCCCGCTGTGGGTAACGTTCCCCAATGCCATCGTACTCACTGCGGGCGAAACGGCCACGGCTGTCCCGCCGGCCTTCTACCCAGTAGCCGCCCTCGCTCCGTATAGGCGAAAATCGCCCATCATCGTAGTGCTCCCGGCCATCCCGATCCCGAAAACGATCCTCCGGTGCACGGTACATCCGCCGACCGCCGGCGTAGTCATCCCGCGGCGCGTAGTCCTCGTACTCCACACCGATACGTCGGCGCTTGCCGCTGTTCATCATCAGCATTTTTGTAGTTCTGTTCATCCTGTGCCTCCTTATGTGGTGGGAGCCGCCGGCGCGGTGCCGTCAATGGCGTTTAGGGAATTGTTAGGTGCGCAGCAGGGCTTGCCAAGCAGACGGAAGGAACCGCCTGTGGCGTTTGTGGAAACGCATACGGCATAGCGTGTGCGGGTACGAATACCGCAAGCAGTAACCTGTGCGCAGTTGGATTTGGTCAAGGGATACTGCTCTGTACCGGTGCCAATGGTGATGACAACCGGCGCGTTGATAGTGGTGGCGGCGGGGATGGCTTGGGCAACTACGATACAGTACTTGCAGCCATTGCCATAGGATCCAGCGGGCAGGTTGATGACCAGATTGCCGCCGGTGAACGTGACCGCCTGAGACAACACCAGCTTATCGCAAAGCTTACAGACAGGCTTACAAGCCATAATTTTTCACTCCTTTAAAATCAAGGGGCGACGAGTACTCCCGCCGCCCCGAAATAGTCACCCGAGTTTCGGGGAAAGCGTTAAACGCATAAATCACTGTTTTATGCAGGTATAGCAGCCGCAAATTCAGAAATTCTTGGTTTATACGCGCACG
>CANPBB010000053.1 GCA_947572235.1 uncultured Clostridia bacterium | reverse complement strand
AGAAATAGCCAGACCGGCGGCGTCGTCACCGGCGCGGTTGATCTTGTAGCCGGAGGACAGCTTCTCCAAGTTCTTGGCTACGGCGCTGGTATTGGTGTTGTAGTTGCGGTAGGCCGACATGGCCATGATATTATGCTGGATTCTCATGTTCTTATCTCCTTATTTAATATTAGCGGCTGCGATCCTTGCGGCCGCTCCGGGGGCGCCGATGGGCCCGGCCATCTGGCCAGACTGCCCGAACCTATCGGCTGTCATCTATATTTCAGCCGGCCTGCGCTGACCGGGTGAAACCCTGTTACCGCAGCACTCGTGTGCGCCGGTAGTTGGGCTCCTTGGGCCCATTCTGCGCACGCACACGCCGGATGCACTCGGGAACCTCCCCCATGGCCTCCTGTACCTTCGCCCGACGGATATCCATAGACTTGGGAGCTTCAATAGCAATGCGGAATACATCGCCGGTTTTCAGCACCTGCACCACGATGTCGTCGCCGATGGTCACGTAGTCGCCCTCTCGAACCGTCAAGGCCAGCATAGCTAACCCCCCTTTTCTGTCATTCGCCGTCGATGTTTGTTACAGGAAGTATACAACCTGTAACAAAATGTCGAGGTTGAAATTTTTTTGTAAAACCCCTTATTTCTTCCACTTCCTTGCCGATATTGTTAGTGAACAAACCCATGATTCCCTGTTACAGGTTGTATACTTCTTGTAACAAGATTCAGGCAAAAAAGTGACCGGATTTCGCTCATCTTCCGCGAAATCCGGTCTTTTGATTTTAATTTGTGTGAAGCACGTTGTTGCAAATAGCCCTTAAATAACCTGTAACAGAAAAAAGCCGCAAAAATCAACCTCCCTCTGCCCCCGGCTTGACTTTTCCGCGGAAGAAGATATAATGGAGATGCAATTAACCCCCTGCCGCCGCTTCATCAACCCTACCTATACAACCTGAAGGAGGCACCCCCTATGACCTATACCATGCACGTTGCCGGACTGGAGCGCCAGCTGCCCCTGTGCAAGGTGGCTGAAAACTTCTACATCGGCGCCTTTATCATTTTCGGCGATGCGGAGCTGACGGTGGCCTGCGCGGAGCACCTGCTCAAAGCCATCCCCGCGGACAGCTACGACTATATGCTCACCGCCGAGGCCAAGAGCATCCCCCTGATCCACGAGATGGCCCGCCAGTCCGGCGCGGAGCGGTACTTCATCGCCCGCAAGGGCCCCAAGGTGTACATGACGGACCCTCTCCACGTGGCGGTGCGCTCCATCACCACCCTGCACCAGCAGGAGCTGTACATCGGCGGAGAGGACGCGGCATTCATCAAGGGCAAGCGGATCCTGCTGGTGGACGACGTGATCTCCACCGGGGAGTCCCTCCACGCCATGGAGGAGCTGGTGCGTCAGGCCGGCGGCACCGTGACAGGCCGGGCGGCCATTCTGGCCGAGGGAGACGCCCTGCGGCGGAGCGATCTGGTCTATTTGGCCCCGCTGCCGGTGTTCAATGCGGACGGCAGCGTGAAGGAGTAGATTTTTTCAGAACCCCCGCCAAGCCTTGGCGGGGGTTCCGCGCTGTCCCCCAAAAGTTTTTCCCTCCCCCTCTGGAAAAACCCCTCGCCATGGCGTATAATAAGGAGCTGTATCAACCGTCAGGCCCGCGGGCCAAGGCTTCAAAACAGCCCTGAAGGAAAAAACGGAGGGGAAAAATTCCCGTCATTGTCAGGAGGACCTGCCTGTGGAACCTGTGAGAGAAAATGTAACCTTTGGCTATATCTGCCCCAAGTGCGGACGGAGCGTTGTGGGGGAGCGGACGGCCTTCGCCGTCTCCGCCGGCCTCTCCGGCTTGGTCTGCGACTGCGGGGAGTCGGAGCTGGTCTCAGAGCCCGAGGGACTTCATCTGCGCCTGCAAGTCCCCTGCGGCGTCTGCGGCGGGGAGCACGTCGCCCGGCTGGAGGCCCAGCGGGTGCTCCAAGGGGAGAGTGTCGCCCTCAGCTGCCCGGAGCGGCACCAGCTCTGCTGCTGCGTCGGGGAGGAGGGCCGTGTGACAGCCGCCCTCCAGCAGCTCCAGATCGCCGCGGAGAAGCTCCGGGAGAGCCAGGAGGCCCCCTTTGCCGACAGTGTGATCATGTACGAGGTCCTCTCCGAGCTGCGGGAAATCGCCGGACGAAACGGCATCTCCTGCGCCTGCGGCAGCCGCCGGTACGCCATCACGGTGCGGGGCGGAGCGGTGGATCTGGTGTGTCAGGACTGCGGCGGCAAGCTGCGCATCGGCGCGGCCACCGACAAGGACTTGGACCAGCTCTGCTGCCGGTACACCCTGACCATCCCGGGCAGTCCAGCGGCGGACGGAGGAGCGGGGGCAAAGCCATGACCATAGGGGTGTTCCTGACCTTTTTAGGGGTGCTGCTGCTGTGCATCGCGAAGGGCTGGTTCGTGGGCTGGGCCCTGCTGGCGGGACTGGCGCTGTTCTTCGCCCTGGGCCTGCGGCGGGGCTGTCCGGCCAAGGCAATGTGCACCATAGCCATTGAGAAGGCGAAGAAGAGCGGCATCGTCATCACGGTGATGCTGCTGGTGGGGGCCATCACCGGGCTGTGGCGGGCCAGCGGCACCATCACCTACTGCATCCACCACGGGATGCGTCTGATCACGCCGCCGCTGTTTCTGCTGCTGGCCTTCCTGATCTGCGCGGCGCTGTCCTATGTGCTGGGGACCTCCTTCGGCGTGGCCAGCACAGCGGGGGTAATCCTGATGGCCTTGGCCCGATTCGGCGGGGTCAGCGAGCTGATCACCGGCGGGACGGTGCTCTCCGGCGTGTTCTTCGGGGACCGCTGCTCCCCGGCCTCCTCCTCCGCCAGTCTGGTGGCGGCGGTGACGGAGACCAGGCTCTACGATAATGTAAGGAAGATGTTCGCCACAGGCCTCCCGCCCCTGCTTCTGTGTTTTGCCTTTCACGGCGCCCTCTCCCTTAAAAACCCCCTGCAGGCGGTGGACGGGGCCATGGCCGCGGCCATGGAGGAGGCCTTCACCCTCTCTTGGCTCACGCTGGTGCCGGCGCTTTTGATGCTGCTCCTCCCCCTGTTCCGCGTGCCCATCCGCGCCGCCATGCTCTGGAGCATCGC
This sequence comes from uncultured Clostridia bacterium, assembly GCA_947572235.1. Lineage (GTDB taxonomy): Bacteria > Bacillota > Clostridia > Oscillospirales > Oscillospiraceae > CAJFPI01. The sequence goes on along the minus strand of CANPBB010000053.1, from coordinate 13,909 downwards.
GGCGGCGGCGCTGGTGGCGGCGACCGTGCAGCACATGCCCTTGGGGGCGATCCTTCGCGCCGCCCTCCTTGGGTACCAAGCGGAGGGTCCGCTGGAGGCGGTGCTCTCCGGCGGCGGCGTGAGGAATATCCTCTCCACCTGTTTTATACTGGTGCTCACAGGGCTTTACTCCGGCCTTCTGGAGGGAATCCACGTGCTGGAGCCCCTTCAGGAGCACATCCTGCACATAGGCCGGCGCTTGGGCCGATTCCCGGCGGCCATCCTCGCCGGCCTTGGAGCCGCCATGGTTTTCTGCAACCAGTCCATCGCCATCATGCTCTCCGAGCAGCTTCTCAGACCGAGCTACCGCGACAAAACCGAGCTGGCCATCGACATTGAGAACGCCGGCGTCCTCCTCTCGGCCCTAATCCCTTGGTCCATCGCCGTAACCGCCCCCCTGCGGATGCTGGGCGTGGGGCCGGAAGCGCTGCCCTACGCGGCGCTGCTGTGGCTGACGCCGCTGACGTATCTCTTCACCAAAAAACACTTCTTCCCCGCGGGGAGCGCCCAACCGGCCCTATCACCCGCCCCGCAAGAAAGGCAGGATCAGCTGTGATTGAACTTCTGGCCCGCCGTCTGATCCCAGGCTATCCCAACACGGAGGACCCCAACGTCCGCCGGCGCTGCGGGATGCTCTGCGGACTGGCGGGAATCGTACTGAACGTGCTGCTGTGCGCCTTAAAGCTCTTTGCCGGCCTCCTCAGCGGCTCCATCGCCATCACCGCCGACGCGCTGAACAACCTCAGCGACGCCGGCTCCTCGGTGGTATCCCTCCTCGGCTTCCATCTGGCGGCGCAGGAGCCGGACCGGGACCACCCCTTCGGCCACGGCCGGATGGAGTACATCTCCGGCCTGATTGTGGCGATGCTGATCATCCTCATGGGCTTCGAGCTCCTTAAAAGCAGCGTGGAGAAGATCATCCGCCCGGAGGCGGTGGACTTCCACCCGGCAATCCTCTTGATTCTCGCCCTCTCCATCGCCGTAAAGCTGTACATGTGCGCCTACAACCGCCGTCTGGGGCGGAAGATCCGCTCCTCCGCCATGGCCGCCACCGCCGCGGACAGCCTCAGCGACGCCGCCGCCACCACAGCGGTGCTCCTCGCCACCTTGGCCGGACACTACACCCGCCTCCCACTGGACGGCTGGTTTGGCCTGCTGGTGGCGCTGTTCGTCCTCCGAGGCGGCTGGAGCGCCGCCCAAGACACGGTAAGCCCCCTGCTGGGACAGCCGCCCTCCCCGGAGTTTGTGGGGGAGGTGGAGGCGCTGGTCCTCTCCCACCCGGAGATCATCGGCGTCCACGATCTCATCGTCCACGACTACGGACCGGGCCGTCTGATGATCACCCTCCACGCGGAGGTCCGCTGCGACGGGGACATGATCGTCCTCCACGACGTGGTGGACACGGTAGAGGGGGAGCTGGGCCGGCAGATGCACTGTCTGGCCACCATCCACATGGACCCGGTGAGCTGTGACGAGGCGGTGTCGGAGAAGCGGGAGGAGGTTGCGGCCCTCCTGCGCACCATTGACGATCGGATCAGCCTCCACGACTTCCGCATGGTGGAGGGCCCCACCCACACCAACCTGATTTTCGACGCCCAAGTCCCCTTCGACCTCCCCCTTACCAACCGGGAGGCGGCTCTCCGCATCCGCGCCTTGGTCCAGACCATGCCGGGCAACTACTTCGCCGTGGTAAAGGTGGAGAAGGGCTACCTGTAACCCCCCCCCAAGGAACCGCCCAAATATCCAAAAACGCCGCGCACCGGGAGCAGCCGCAAAAGGCCGCCCCCGGTGCGTCTCTTGATTTTGTTCTCCCCATCAAGTCACATCGGCCCGATGGTCAGCTTCGTCCCCTCCAGCGTCACCCGCTGGCCCAGCATACGAAACAGCTCCGCCGGCGCCCAAGTGACACCAGGCTCCTCAATATAGGCCTCCCTGCCGTAGCGCAGAGGCCCGGTGGCGCCCACCGCCCCCTCAATTCTGGTGGTCCCGGAGATCGCCCCCCCGTCAATCGCCAGCGTCACGGCGAAGGTCTCACTCTCAATCGTGACCACGCGGCCCGCCTCGCCCTTCACATAGGACGCCTTCAGCCCCAGCGTCTGGGCCACCGCCGCCGCCGGCACCATAGCCACGCCGCTCTCATAGCGCCCGACGAGCTCGCTCTCGCTCCCGTTGATTATCAGGGACAGCGCCGCCCCCTCCGCGAGGGTCTCCCCCTCCGCCTCAGGCAGACGCATCAAATACTGGGAGCTGGCCTCCGCCGGATAGATCGCCGTCAGAATCGGCCCGTACCAAGCCATCAAGCGGTCCCCGATCTCAATCTGGGAGAGGGCCAGCTCCTCCCCGGTCTGATAGTCGGTGAGGGTGGTATCCCCGTTAACATGGAGGTACATCCCGCCGCCGTTGACGGTGATCTGCCAGCCGCCGTCCTTCTCCGGCGCGAAGTCCGACACCACATGGTAGAAAGCGCAGTCCGCCTCCTCCGCCACGTTGCGCACCACCGCGCACACCGTCAGCAAATCGCCGCTGTCCTTGCCATCGGACCGGCTGCCGCTGTCACAGGCGGCATAGATCCGCTCCCCCTCCTTCAGCTCCGCGCCGCCGTCCATCTTTCGTCCGGCAGCGTCCACCCACACGGTGGCCGGGGAGATCAGCAGGGTATAGTAGGTGCCCCCCGCCTCAGAGGTGATGGTCAGACGGGCCACACCCCCCTCGCTGTCCCGGATGATGCCGGTAATCCGCCCCACATAGAGGGTCGCGTCATGGCGGGGCAGCTCCTCCGCCGCCGCCGGCACACACAGGGCCAGCGCCAATACACCGCTCAGCAGCGCCGCGGCCAGTCGTTTTCTCAGGCTCATCAGATCCACTCCTTTCCCCTTGCGGGTCCACATGGCAGCCTCCCATACCGGCGCCCAAGGCGCCCCATCCCCGGAATCGGCCCAGAGGCAGGCCCCTACCGAGGTGTCACTTCCACTTCCACTCCCACAATCGACCCGCCGCCGATGCTGACGCTGCCGCCGGGCAGCACCGCCACGCCGCCGAAGCTCCCGCCGGAGGACGAACCGCCGCCGAAATCATCGAAAACAGGCTCCAGGCCCACCTGGCTCTTGCTGGCCATGGCGCCGTTCTCAAAGACCACCGTCACACTGGCCCCATCGGCGCCGGACCAGGAGTAGATCTCGGTAAAGACCTCCCCGTCCTCCACAGAGGACAGCAGCTCCCCCTCGCCGCCTAAGAGGCCGCAGACCTCCTCATAGCCCATCCCCTCGATCACACTGTCAAAGGCCGCCAGCGTCAGGCCCTCCGTGCCGCCGCTCTGTCCGGAGCGCTTCTCAAACTTGTCGAAAGCGGCCCGGCCGTTGAAGGCGGTAAGCAGAATGGACTCCTGCTGGTCCATCAGGTAGATCAGCGCCCGATACTCCCCAAGGTCCTTCAGCGCCTCGCTGAGGGACAAGGTGGTCTCCGCCGTCTCCTCCTTCATCTCCGCCCAGTCCGCCGGCGGCTCGGCGTCGGCGGAGTAGGCCGGGTCATGGAGGAGGACGCTGACCTCCACCCGGTCGGTGCGCACCCGCACCGTCAGCTCCCCGTCGAAGGTGCCGGCCAAGGCGCTTTTCACCGCCGAGCGCACAGCCTCCTTCTTCTCATCCTGCACCGCGGAGGAGGTGCGCTTGGGCCCGGCCGCGGCGGCAGGCCCGCCGTCGGCCTCCTGCCCGCCGCAGGCGGTGAGCAGCAGGGCGCAGAAAAGCAGAGGGATCAGCAGCTTTCTCATGATGGGATACTCCTTTCTCGCCCGTCCCGCAGGACGGCAAAACAGCAAAAATGTTCAGCTCCCCTCAGGCCTTGTTTGAAACATATCAAACAAGGCCTGCTCCTCCCGCCAATCCGGGAAGAACCGGGCCATATCCGCCGGCAGCGCCGCCGCCAGAGACAGCGCCTCCCCGGTAAGCGGGTGGCGCAGGCGCAGAAGGGCGGCGTGGAGGGCGGGCCGGCCGATCCGTTCGGTGTCCTCCGTGCCGTAGAGCCAGTCCCCCAGCAGGGGACAGCCTATGGCGGCGAGGTGGACACGCAGCTGGTGGGTGCGCCCGGTGCGGGGCGTCAGGCGGAGCAGCGTCAGCTCCCCCCGCTGGCACAGCACCTGATACTCCGTCAGGGCCTCCGCCCCGCCGGCGGCGGTGCACCGCTTGATGGGGGACCCCTCCGCCCGTGCGATAGGCAGCTCAATCCGCCCCGCCTCCGCCGGCGGCGCCCCTATGGCGATGCCCCGGTACTCCCGGTAGAACCGGTCGGTATGGAGCTGCTGGCGCAGCAGATTGTGGATGTACTGGCTCTTGGCCACCGTCATCAGGCCGGTGGTCCCCCGGTCCAGACGGCTGACGGGGTGAAAGGGCCGCCCCCCGCCCAGATAGTGGGCCAAGCCGTTGGCCAAGGTGGGTTCCCCCGGCGCGAAGGAGGAGGGGTGGACCGCCAGAGGCGCGGCCTTGTTGACGATCAAAAGGTCCTCGTCCTCATAGGGGATCTCCAACTCCATAGGGACAGGCGGCACGCCCCCCGCCCCCGCCGGGTCCGACAGGTCCACCGTGAGGACATCCCCCGCCCGGAGCACAGCGTTAGTGAACACCGGCGCGCCGTTGAGGAGGAGGGCACCCTCCCGGCGCTTGAGAAGGCCCAGCAGGGCGGCGGAGACCAGCAGGTCCTGCCGGAGCACCCCGCGGACCGTGCGCCCATCTTGGGCGGCGGTAATCGTGATGGTCATAAGGGAGCATCCTTCCCTCTGTCGTGTAATCCTCGTCCATTGGGTATAGTATACACCACCGCGCCGAAAAGTGCAATTAAGAAAAATGTGGTATTCTGCAAACTGTCAAAAAAAACACGCTCCCCCTGTCCCCCTCTGGTCAAATCCCCCTCCCTGTGATAAAATACCCCCATCACAATCAGGAGAGTGGAGCCATGCGCCATGAAAAAATCTTTCAGATGGAATTCGGGAGGGTCTACGGCCTCCTGTTGGACAAGGCCCTCCGAAAGGGGCGGACGGAGGCGGAGGTGGACGCCATCATCTCTTGGCTGACGGGCTACTCCGCAGACCAGATCCACCGCGCCGCCGCCGTCCCCTACGGGGACTTCTTCCGCCAAGCCCCGGCGCCCAACCCGGACCGGACGCTGATCAAGGGCGCCGTCTGCGGCATCCGGGTGGAGGAGGTGGAGGACCCCCTCCTCCGGGAGATCCGATACCTTGACAAGCTGATCGACGAGCTGGCCAGAGGACGCCCCTTGGAAAAAATCCTGCGAAAGCCGGGGGAATCCCCCCTGTGGACCTGCCCCAAGTGCGGCCGCTCCTTTCGCCATAGGGAACAGAGCCACTACTGCGGAGAGGCCCCAAAGACCATCGAGGCCTATATCGCCGCCCAGCCGGAGGCGGTGCGGGACCGCCTCCGCCAAGTAAACGCCGCCGTCCGCGCCGGCCTCCCGGAGGCGGCGGAGAAAATCTCCTGGAGCATGCCCACCTACTGGCGGGGCCGGAATCTGATCCAATTCGCCGCCTCGAAAAAGCACATCGGCCTCTACCCCGGCCCGGAGGCCATAGCGGCCTTTGCCCAGCAGCTCTCGGATTACCCCACCAGCAAGGGCACCATCCAGCTCCCCCACAGCAAGCCCCTCCCCCTAAAGCTGATCACCGCCATTGCCAAGTGGTGCGGCGAGAACCCCTGAGCGCGGACAAACCAAAAAAGGGTGCCCCATCTCCCTATGGGCACCCTTTTTCTTGATAGACAAAACCCTGCTGCGGGCCTACTCCGCCGCGCCGGCATCGTGCTCCGCGCCGAGAATCCGGTGGCAGTCCTCGATGCACTGCTGCAGCCGCGCCTGAGACACGGCGGCGCCGTCGCCCTTGGCGATCTCCGCGTAGACGTCCAGCAGCTGGAAGCGCACCTCCGCGCCGGCCTCCCGGTCCAGCATCAGCATGGGCCGGTAGTTAAAGCCCTCAATGGTGGTCTCATTGGTCTCCAGATCCTTCTTCAGCTCCAGCGTCAGCACCACCGTGGTGTCCGTCAGGGGGTCGTTCTGCGCGGAGATAAAGTTCCCCAAGGAGTAGCAGACAAACCCCTGCTTCTCGGTGCCGTCGGGCATCGTCACCGTGCGCAGCTCCATAGGCTGGAGCACGTGGGCGTGTCCGCCCAAGATAATGTCCGCGCCATTTTGAAACAGGAAGTCCGCTACCTGATCCTGATAGCTGTTCTGCTTGGTCTGGTACTCCACGCCCCAGTGGATCATCACCGCGATCAGATCGGTGTCCATCGCCTTAGCTTTCTCCAAATCCCCCCGGACCTTCTCCTCGTCCAGGGTGGACATGTGGGTCAGATAGTCCGTATTAAAGAGATTGACGGCATAGGGGGCGTCCTTGGGCGTGGGAATGCCGTTGGTGCCGTAGGTGTAGCCCAGGAAGGCCACGGAGATGCCGCCCACATCCATCACTTGGATGTTGTTGTCATACTCCTCCTGCGTGCGGCTGGTGCCCACGTGCTTAAGCCCCGCCTCGTCCATCACGTCCAAGGTGCGGATCACCGCCTTGCCCCCCCGGTCCAGGCTGTGGTTGTTGGCCGTAAGCATCAAATCAAAGCCCATGTCCTTCAGACTGTAGGCCAGGTCATCCGGGGAGTTGAAGGCCGGATAGCCGGAGTAGGGCGGCCCGCCGGCCATGGTGGTTTCAAAGTTGCCCACGGCGCAGTCCGCCGCCGTGGCATAGGGGGCCACGGCGCCCATCATATTGGTGTAATCGTACTTCTCCCCGTCAAAGGCGTCGTTGACCTGGGGCAGATGGTTCATGATGTCGCCGATCACCACCAAGGTGGACTCAATCGGCTCCGGCGGCGGCGGAGGGGGAGGCGGCTCCACCGGCTCCGTCACTTGGGTATTGCCGGCATCCGGCTGCCCCGCATCCGCCGGCTCCCCCGGCGCATTGGCCGCGCTGCACCCCACCATCACCAAGCAGAGCAGCAGCGCCAATAAAGACTGTTTCATAGCGTTCCTCCGTAAAAAAAGTTTATAAATGACATACCAACAAAAAACCCATCAAGCTCTCATCAAAGTTTCTCCCACCGTTTCCCGATAGTGCCATCCCGCCAGCACAGCTGGCGGGACCTACGCTGAAAATGTGCCGCCGGCACATTTTTTAACGCTGCGGCGCTGCGGCGCCGCAGCCCTCGGCAGAGTTTGCGCTTCGCGCAAAAAATCTAAGAATCGTTTTTCCGGAAACCGCGTTTTCGGAAAAACACTCTGCAAACCGCGCTCGGTTTGGACCTTTTGCCTTGGAATCGCCCCCGGCGCTTCCAAGGCAAAATCCCCCCGTCAATTCAAATCCAAGTTTGAAATCCAAGGATTTCAAACGAAAACCCTATTCCCCTCGCGTGAAATCCGCAGATTTCACGCGATTTTCTCATATATAACCTGATTGATCTCACCACAGACACGATAGATCCCATACTCATCCTTGGCCCCGCTGGCGCCCACAGTGAGCACCACCACGCCGTCGCCGGTATCCGGATCATAGGACATGCAGTTGAACACGCCATAGGCGCTGCCGGTGTGGAAGTACACATCCTGACGGCCGTAGAGCTCCGGCCAGCGCCGCATAGGCTGGGCCTGATAGGACCCGTCGGGCACCGGTGTGGGGTCATAGTCCTCCATCACCGCCACCGTCTCCGCCTTCAGAAGCTGTACCCCCTCATAGCGGCCGTCGCTGGCCATAAGGCCCACCAGCTTGCCCAGATCCCGGGCGCTGATGGTGAGGCCCCCGGCGAAGTAGGTGCCCGTGGCCCCCGGGAAGGCCCAGCGCCCCATCCTCCGCTGGGTGTCCGCGGTGCGGGACACCGCGCCGCCGTTGTAGTACAAAGTGGCCATGCGGGTCTTGTCCTTGATGGTGCCGGCGGCGAAGGCCCCGTCGATGCCCATGGTGTCAAAGAGCCGGCGGTTCAGAATCTCGTCCACGTACTCCCCCGAGGCCAGCTCCAGCGTCATCCCCAGCACGCCATAGGCGTAGTTGTTGTAGTTCCAGTAGCCGATGGAACCGGGGACGCCGCCGCTGAACCCGCTGCCCCGGAGCCGGGACTTGACGCTCTCATAGGATCTGGACTCGTTGTCTCCGGCGTTAAAGACGGAGGAGGTGTGCGTCAGAAGGGCACGTATGCTCACCGGCTTGTCCGGGTACTGGGGATTTTTTACCTCAAAGCCCCAGTATTTGCCGATGCTCCCATCCAAATCCACCTTTCCCTCCTCGCTGAGGGCCATAGCCGCCAGCCCCACCGCCACCTTGGAGAGGGAGGCCACCCGCATTTTGTGGTCGGCGGTCATGGGATCGCTGTCCCGCGTGGCCCAGCCGTAGGCGAAGGTATCAGACACCTCCCCATTTTCCACCACGGCCACTTGGACGCCAATGGCCCCATACTTCTTTGCCGCCGCCTCCACCGCCTCCTGAATGGCGTCGTGGCTGTCCTTGGCGGCGTGGGGGACGGTGCGGGAGGGCTGGCTGTCAAAGATCTCCGCCGCCAGCGGGTCCTCCCCGGCGCAGAGCCCGGTGAGGATCTGGGCCATCTGCCCCCGGGACACCGGGAGGCCGGGATGGATTGTGTCCGCCACGATGGTCCTGTAGAGCCCGGACCCTATCACATAGCGGAAGGGCTCCTCCGCGTAGCGGTAGACGGCGCCGGCATCGGTGTAGGCGCTCAGCTCCCCGCTCCCCTCCGAGGGGAGGCCCATGTACTCGGCGTACCGCTGGAGCATCACCGCCAAATGGGCTCTGGTGATGGGATCTCTGGGGTGGAAGCTGCCCTCCGCGCTGCCGGTGACGATGCCGGCGGCGTGGGCCCAAGTCACCGCCTCGGCGTACCAGCTGTCCTTCGGCACGTCGGAGAAGGTGACAAACTCCCCCATCCGCTCCTCCTCGGCGGCGCGGATCTCCGCCACGTTGTCGATGACGACCAGCATCTCCTTGGGGTTGCTGGAGAGACTGATGGAGATGGTAGAGGTGGGCTCCGGCGCCTCCTCCCCGCTGAGACGGAAGAGGGCGGCCACCGCCTCGGCCCGCGTCACCGCCGTGTAGGGCGCGAAGCGCCCGCCCCCCTGCCCGTAGATGGCCCCCCGGTACATCAGGTAGGCCGCCGCGTCAAAGGCGGGGGTATCGGCGTCAATATCGGTTATCTTGGCTCCGGCCCGGATGTCGGCCAGCGTGACCGGCGGCTCCTCCGGCTCCGCCGCCTCCATGCCGGCCGCCAGCTCCTCCGCCGATGGCTCTGATGGCTCCCTGTCGGCGGCCAAGGCAATGGCCACCCCGCCGGTAAGCAGGCAGACCGCCGCGAGGGCAGCGGCAATAATCTGTTTTTTCATCACACAACGCTCCATTTCTCTCTCCACGGCCCCCGCCCCAAGGCAAAGGGCCCCGGAATTCGCTCTCTTTCGACATGGATCTATTATAGCCCTCATTTGGGCAGGTGTCAATACAGCCGCCCCTCGCCGCCGACATGTTTACCACTTCATTTTGTCAGCAACCGCACAAAAAATCCCTTGCGCATACGGTCGAAATAGTGTAAAATATACTTACAAGACAGCAGAAGCATAAAGGCAGGACGTGAGAGGTTGCCGCCTCCCACGCCCCTATGCAGGAGGCCCCTTAAGCCATGTCCCACACAGCAGAAATTATCTGCGCCCAGAGTCCATTATAACGATTTCCCCGGTAATAATCAATGGGGAAATCAGGTGGACGTGTGCGTAGCTTCGGCGGTGTAGGGCTTTATAACCCTGCGCCGCTTTTGTTGTCTTGATGGGAGCGCCTGCGGGGCTGGGAGTCCCCGCCCCAAGGGCTGTCCCATTAAGACAGGGGAAACCCTTATAAAAACAAAGGAGAGACCAATATGAGCAAAAAATTCCTATCCCTTGCGCTGGCCCTAATGATGTGCCTAGGCCTGACCATCCCCGTCTTGGCAGATTCGGCCTATGACTACTCGGTCATCTACTTGGCCGACGGTGAAGAAGATAGGGCCTATCACTTCAACTACTCGGCCAACGGCTACACCGACCCGTTGGCGGAGAACGTGAAGTTCTCCGTGGCCCCCATCGGCGCGGCCAAAATCCGGTGGGTCTTTCCGGAGGGAACAAGCGAGTACACCGCCTATGTGTTTGACCAGGACTGCACCGTCACCCGGAAGGACGGCCTCCCCCTCAAGCGTTTTGGCCTGCCGCCCATGTATGGCGATATGGGGTACTCTGTTCCGATGGGTTCGTTTGAGCAGTGGGCCTATGTTGAAGAGGAGTGGTCTTGGGTCGAAGCTGGCTCCGCCGGGATTCGAGCGGACAGAGACGATGGATGGGCCTTCAGCTTTGCCCCCGATTCAAGCGACGGCGAACTTGACTGGAGTCCCTATATGATATCCAAGAAGGGCCTTGACACGGTGTTTCCTTATGAGGATAAGGAGTACGGTGTTACCGGCACCGTGGTGGAGTACCGCCCGCTGTCCACCCAGCCCGCTGTCCCCGCCGCGGGCAGCTTCACCGACGTAAAGGAGGACGACTACTTCGCCCAGCCGGTGCAGTGGGCGCTGGAGAAAAACATCACCTCCGGCACCTCCAAAACCACCTTCTCCCCCAAGCAGAACCGCACCGTGGCCCAGATCCTGACCTTCCTCTACCACGCCAACGGCTCCCCCAAGCCCGCCGGCGCCAGCCCCTTCACCGATGTGACAAGCGGCGACTACTTCGCTGACGCCGCCGCTTGGGCCTATGAAAAGGGCATCGTCTCCGGCGCCGCTTTCGCCGGAAATACCCCCTGCACCCGGAGCATGGCGGTGACCTGCATGTGGAAGGCGGCCGGCAGTCCCAGCGCCAAGTCCGCCGGCTTCACCGACGTGCCCGCCGGAGCGGATTACGCGCAGGCCGTGGCCTGGGCCGTGGAGCACGGCATCACCGCCGGCACCTCCGCCACCGCCTTCTCCCCGGACCGCATCTGCTCCCGCGGCCAGATCGTGACCTTCCTCTACCGTGTATACAAATAAGGAAACCAGAAAAAAACCTATGCTTCCGTCTGGAAGCATAGGTTTTTTGCAAAGCCGCGGCATTGCCTCTGTTTAATACGCCACGCCCCAAATAATATCCGTGCCGCACTCCTTGCCGCACACGGGGCAGCGCCCCAAATTCCGCCGCTGGGCCAGCGGCATACACCGGCTGGTGACGCCCGCCTTCTCCTTCATGGCCATCTCGCACGCCAGCGACTTACACCACTTGGTCATGACAAACCCGCCGCCGTTGCGCTCTAAAATCTCCTTGACCTCCTCCAAGGTCTCGGCGGTAAAGAAGTTGTCCTCTAAATTCTTCTTGGCCATGGCGAACATATTGTCGTGGATCTCGTCCAGCAGCCTTGCCACCGTCCCCTCCAGCTCCTCCACAGGGATAAACATCTTCTCCCCGGTGTCCCGGCGGGCCAGACAGCACTGCCCCTTCTCCATGTCCTTGGGGCCGATCTCCACCCGGACGGGCACGCCCCGCATCTCGTACTCGGCGAACTTCCACCCGGGCGCCTTGTCGCTGAGGTCGATCTTCGTCCGCACCCCGGCGGCCTGCAGGCGCTCCAAAAGGCCGCCCGCAGCCTCCGCCACCCCCGCCTTGTGCTGGGCCACGGGGATCACAACGGCCTGAATGGGGGCGATCCGGGGGGGCAGCACCAGGCCCCGGTTGTCCCCATGAACCATGATGATGCCGGCGATCATCCGGGTGGATACCCCCCAGGAGGTCTGGAAGGGATGACTGCGGCCGTTGTCCCTGTCGGCGAAGGTGATGTCAAAGGCCCTGGCGAAGCCGTCCCCGAAGTAGTGGCTGGTGCCCGCTTGGAGGGCTTTCTTGTCGTGCATCATGCACTCCACGGTGTAGGTCTCCTCGGCGCCGTTAAACTTCTCCTTGTCGGTCTTGATGCCCCGCGTCACGGGCATGGCCAGCACCTTCTCGCAGAAGTCGGCGTAGACATTCAGCATCCGGAGGGTCTCCTCCTTGGCCTCCTCGGCGGTGGCGTGCATGGTGTGCCCCTCCTGCCACAAAAACTCCCGGTGGCGGAGGAAGGGCCGGGAGGTTTTCTCCCAGCGCAGGACGCTGCACCACTGGTTGTAGAGCTTGGGCAGATCCCGGTAGGACTGGATCACGTTCCTGTAGTGCTCGCAGAACAGCGTCTCACTGGTGGGCCGGATGCAGTACCGCTCCTCCAGCTGCTCGCTGCCGCCCATGGTGACCCAGGCACACTCCGGGGCAAACCCCTCCACATGGTCCTTCTCCTTCTGGAGCAGGCTCTCGGGAATCAGCATGGGGAGGTAGACATTCTCATGGCCGGTTTTCTTAAACTCGGCGTCCATCAGGTGCTGGATATTCTCCCAGATAGCGTAGCCATAGGGGCGGTAAATAAACATCCCCTTGATGCTGGAGTAGTCAATCAGCTCCGCCTTGGTGCACACATCGGTGTACCACTGGGCGAAGTCCACATCCCGGGAGGTGATGGCCTCCACCTGCCGTTTATCCTGTGCCATAGCGTTATTCTCCTATCTATGTGAAATGGTGGTGTTTTTCGTGCTCCTATTGTATCGTCAGCAACGAAAAAAGTCAAGGCAGTTTACACACCGAGAGCACCTGAACAGCCCCCGCCCCGGCTGCGCCGTCCCTTTGATTCCCGCCGTCCCCCGGCAAAACCACCAAACAGATTGGCAGAAAACCGGCGCCTTACAAACAGAGGAGGCCATATATGGACAGAAACGCAATCGAGGCCTTCAAAGGAGAGCGCCACTGCATCCTGCCGGAAAGCTGCATAGAATGCCCGCTGACTTCCGGCAGCAGCCCACAGGCCTGCCGCAAAAACTATGGAGACATCAGCCTCTGTTCACCGGAGGAGCCGCCATGAAGCGTTTTGTCAAATGTTTTTTGAGTTATTGACGCAAAACTTTTCAGCACGGCGGGAAACAGGGCAGGAAAAGGGGCGCAAAACGCGCTTGCGGACGGTTAGAAGCTGCTTTCGCGGCAGGTAGCATAAAACCCATTTTCGTGTCTGAAACGCCTAAGAGCCTGTTTAATATCTCGACGTGTATGGATTGGCGAGTGGATTTTTTGCCCTGCAAGGCAAAAATCCGCAGGCATCCTGACGGATGGCAAGGATTTTTAACGCAGTCAGGGCGGAAAATACGCCGCCAAGACATGCGCAGGGAGATTTTAAACAGGCTCTTAAAAACCGAGCCTTTTCAAGCCCTGCTGCGTAACATCCCATTCTGTTCTTTGGGAGAGGCCGGGGGCAGAGCCGCCGCAAAACCAGCTGCCGCAGAAGTAGTGCGGACGGTTTTGCCGTTAGTATGGAGCGGACGAAAGCGGTGCAGGATTGTAAAATCCTGTCCCCCGTTTTCGGCGGCGAAATGGCGGCGGCAAAAATCCAGACGGTCAAGAGGATGGCTGACCGTTTTGACCACGGGCATCTCAGCCCAAGGGGTTAGTGGTCAGCCATCCTACCGGGTTAAGCGACAATAATCACCTAACATTGCTTGGCCCAAAGCAAGATGCCTTTTGTTATAAATTTGATGCGGGTGGATTTCCAATTTACACTAAAGAAATATCCTTTCCAGATGATATAGTTGATGCCGTTATCCAAATTACAGAATTAAAGCCATCTGGGAGATTTAAAGACATATTTTATAAGATTTCAATTGATGAATTGGATTGGAAGACAGCAATTTGATTATGTGTATTTTAGCCAAAATTTGTTCAGGAGAGCAATCGGAAAAAGCTCCCAACAGCTGTGCCGCATAAAAAGTTATGTGGTTATCCCTTTTAATCAGCCGGCGAAAAGGCCGGATTATGGGACATATCA
>CANPBB010000052.1 GCA_947572235.1 uncultured Clostridia bacterium | reverse complement strand
TGCCAGTAAAAAAAGCGTAAATAACCAGTATGTCTATTGCATAAACATACAAGCTGAAGAACCGAAAGGAAAATCCGCATGAAACATTTATACCGGCTTGCTGTGATCCTAATTGTTTTGGGATTTGCAGGAACCGCCGTGTTTCTTATAATGGCTCCAGATATCATACCCGCTCATTACAATTTTGCGGGAGAAGCAGATCGAATGGGCAGCAAGTATGAATATGCTCTGTTTCCCGTCGTTTCTGCAGGGATGGGTGCGGTTTTTCTTCTGCTGGCAAAACAGGCTCGCATTAAGAAGTGGACGGGTTTTGCCCTGATTGAGAAAATTTTTCTCGTGACTGCTATTGGCGAAATACTGCTGTTTCATGGCATAGGAGGAGCCGCTATGTGGACAGCTATGCACTATTTTGGATAAACAAGCAGTGGCAACACGAGGTTAATAAGGGATTATATTAAAAATACCCTCTGTCGGAGGTTTCTCCGGCAGAGGGTATTTTTTCAAATCCTTACTTGCACAGGGCGGCGGTGTCCATGGCGATCATCAGCTCCTCGTTGGTGGGGATGACGAAGATCTTCACCTTGGAGCCGTCGGCGGACACGTCCGCCTCCTTGCCCCTGACGTTGTTCTTTTCCTTGTCCATCTGGATGCCCATGTATGCCAGACCCTCGCAGATGTCGGCCCGGAGCTCCTTGGAGTTCTCACCGATGCCGGCGGTGAACACGATGGCGTCCACCCCGCCCATAGCGGTGGCGTAGGCGCCGATGAACTTCTTCACCTCGTAGACAAACTTGTCAAGAGCCAGCTGGGCCCGCTCGTTGCCCTTGGCGGCGGCCTCGTCCAAATCACGGAAGTCGCTGCTGACGCCGGAGATGCCCAGCACGCCGGATTTCTTATTGAGGATATTCAGCATCTCCTTGATGTCGTAGCCGTAGCGTCCCATCAGGTACTCGAGAATGGTGGCGTCCACGTCGCCGGAGCGGGTGCCCATGGGGAAACCAGCTAAGGGCCCCAAGCCCATGGTGGTGTCCACGCACTTGCCGTCCACCACGGCAGAGAGGCTGGAACCATTGCCCAAGTGGCAGCAGATCACCTTGCTGTGCTCGGGATTGCCCAGCATGTCGATGGCCCGGGCGGAGACGTAGCGGTGGCTGGTGCCGTGGAAGCCGTAGCGGCGCACGTCGTCCTTCTCATAGTACTCGTAGGGGATGGCGTAGATGTAGGCCTTGGGGGGCATGGTCATATGGAAAGCGGTGTCGAACACGGCCACCTGGGGGGTCTTGGGCATAATCTTCTGGCAGGCCTCGATGCCCATCAGGTTGGCGGGGTTGTGGAGGGGGCCTAAGGGAATGCACTTCTTGATGGCCTCAATGCACTTGTCGTCAATGATGCAGCTCTCGGTAAAGGCCATACCGCCGTGGAGGACGCGGTGGCCGACGGCGGCGATCTCGTCGGTGGACTTGATGACGCCCTTTTCCGGGTCCACCATGATGTCCAGAACGGCCTGAATGGCTTCAGAGTGGGTGGGCATGGGGATCTCCTGCTTGACATCCTCCCGGCCGGGGACCTTGTGGGTCAGGCGGCCGTCAATGCCGATACGCTCGCAGAGGCCCTTGGCGAAGACCTCGCCGCCCTCGGACTCCATAAACTGATACTTCAGAGAGGAACTGCCCGCGTTGATTACCAGAATTTTCATGTCGTCACTTACTCCTTGCTGTCATTGTTTTGTTATTTTTCGTTTCCAGACTGTGACTTGCAAATCACAGCGTGGGCGGGTACAATACATCCATGGCTATTGTAGACTATTTTTCTCGCTTAGACAACCGTTATTTTAGAAAAATTTTGAAAAAAACCGCCGACAAACCTTGGAGGGCTGCCCTGTGAGGCCCGCGGCGGGCATTATTGCCGAGTACAACCCCTTCCACTTGGGCCACGCCCGGCAGATTGCCGCCATCCGGGAGATCTTGGGGGCGGACTGTGCCGTGGCCGCCGTGATGAGCGGCAGCTTCGTCCAGCGGGGGGAGCCGGCGGTGCTCTCCAAGTACGTCCGGGCGGAGGCGGCGGTGCGCTGCGGCGTGAACTTGGTGCTGGAGCTGCCAGCGGTGTACGCCGTGGCCTCGGCGGAGACCTTCGCCAGAGGGGCCGTGGCTCTGCTCCATGGCGCCGGGGTGTTTACCCATCTGTGCTTTGGCAGCGAGGCTGGGGATTTGGCGCCTCTCATGGCGGCGGCGGCGTACCTCGACAGTGAGGGCTATCATCAGGCGGTGCGGCGGCGGCTCTCCGAGGGCGTGACCTTCGCCGCTGCCCGGCAGGCCGCTGTCCGGGAGGGGATCGGCGCGGTGTCGGCGTGCCTCCGTCTGCCCAACAATAACTTGGCGGTGGAGTATCTTCGGGCCCTCCGGGGGCTGGAGAGCACCATGGAGCCGCTGACCATCCGGCGCTTCGGGGCTGCCCACGACAGTGATGAGGACAGCGGCTGTCCCTCCGCCTCCCTGATTCGGCGGAGAATGCTGGCCGGGGAGCCGTGGCAGGCCGGGGTGCCGGCGGCTATGGCGGATTTGGCCGGGGCGGAGATTGCCGCCGGCCGGGGGCCGTCCTCTCTCCGCCAGGGGGAGCGGGCGGTGCTGGCGGTGCTGCGGGGGATGACGGCGGAGGACCTTCTGCCCTATGACGGGGGCGGGGAGGGGCTGTGCCGCCGCTTCCACCAAGCGGTGCGCCAAGGACGCACCTTGGAGGAGGTGCTCGCCCTCTGCAAGACCAAGCGCTATCCCCTGTCCCGCCTGCGCCGGATGGCGATAGCCGCCTATCTGCGCCTGCCGCCTCCGCCGACAGAGCCGCCCTACCTTCGCCTGCTGGCGGCGGACAGGATCGGGTGTGCGCTGCTGCGGGAGATCAAACGGGCGTCGGCGCTGCCGGTGATCACCAAGCCCGCCGGGGTGCGCCGGCTGGGGCCGCAGGCCCAAGCCCTCTTTGCCGCCGAGGCCCGCTGCACCGCGCTGTACGACCTCTGCTGCCCCGCCTTGGGCGCGGGAACGGCGGCGGGGGAGTATACGGCGGGAGCGATTATCTTAAATTAGGAATGAGGCGTTAGGAATTGGAGGTTTACCTGTTGCGGAGATGCTGGGAAAGGAGATGCTGGATAATGACGCGGATGCTTTCGATTATGCTGGCGATGGCGCTGTGCCTGCCGATGGTGGGCTGCGAGCCGTCCCTGACAGGGCCAGTGGTGGATTCCCCTGTACAGCAGGACCCGCCGCCGCCCTACACCTTTGTGGTGGAGAACACCGCCGATAAGTACTCGGATACGGACGGGACTATGCTGGCCGTCTATAATTATGACATCCTGCGGATGCAGACCTCGGAGAGCGCCGGGGAGGACGTGATCGCCAAAGCGGCGGCCTTTAACGAGACCATGGACGGCGTGCTGGAGGGCCAGCTGGGCAGTGAGCTGCGGGAGTGGGCGGTGTACGATGAGCGGATCAAGGAGAGCAAGGAGTACTACACCGACGAGCTGACGGTACAGTACACCGAGGTGGGCAGCTTTGTCAGTGTGGTGTACGACAGTTGCGCTTTCACCGGCGGGGCCCACGCCAACAGCCACTCCTTCAGTTACCTCTTTGACATGGAGAAGGGGACCTTTGTGGACCCCTCGGAGATTGCCGACGATCCCGAGCTCCTTCGGGCCACGGTGACGGACTTGGTTTTAGACCAGATCAACGGCATGGAGCAGGAGATGCGGGACGGGCTCTTTGAGAGCTATCCTGATATCGTGTCCCAGTGGAACGACCACTGCGTGGCCCTCCGTGAGAACGGACTGACCGTGACCTTTTCCGCCTATGAGATCGGCCCCTATGCCATGGGGGCGCTGAGCTTTGACATCCCCTACACCAGCATCACCGATGCCTTGGGCGCGGGAGGGGCCGACAGGCTGTTAGGCGCTCCGGCGGAGCAGTAGAGCAAAAAAACCGGACTGGCGGAGGCCAGTCCGGTTTTTTTGCGTGTATTGTGGGCTTTGGCCCTCAGGGGAGCGGGAAGGCATAGCTGCTCATGCAGATTTTACCAATTGCGCTCCTGCGTCGCGTTTTTATAGAGCCTGCCCGCCTCGGGGACAGTTCCGTAGATATCGAAAAGCTCCGACACGGTGACGAAGGCGTAGCCCTCCTTTTGCAGCGTGTCGATGATCCGCAGCGCCGCCTCCACGCTGGTGGGGTAGAAGTCATGGAGGAGAACAATATCCCCTGGCTGGATGCGCTCGAGGACGTACGCGGTCACCTGGTCCGCATTCAGCAGCTTCCAGTCCTCCGGGTCTAAACTCCAGTAGATCATGGGGGTGTGGATCAGCGAGGACCGGCCCCTGTCCACCAGACCGTAGGGGGGGCGCAGCCAGTAATCCCCCGGTCCCAGTGTGTCGGTGAGGAGTACCTCCGTCTTGTGGATCTCCTCGATGATCGTGTTGTCCCGGGCGCTTTGCAGGCGGGTATGACCGTAGGTGTGGTTGCCCACTTGGTGGCCCTCGGCGGCCATCCGGGCGATCAGATCCTCGTTGCCGGGGATCTGCTGGCCGATGAGGAAGAAGGTGGCGGAGGCCCCCCGCTGGCGCAGGCCGTTTAAGAGCGCCGCGGTGGTGTCTGCGCGGGGACCGTCGTCAAAGGTCAGAGCCACATATTTTAAGTCCCCCGCCGGCAGGGGCAGGTCCGCCGAGGCCTCCCGCACCGGCGGTGTACAGCCGGGGAGCAGCAGTGTCAGGGCAGCCAGCAGGGCCGTCAGGCGGCGGGAGACGGTTTTGGATCGGTATGCGGTTTTTTTAGGGCGCTTACGCATCTTTCATCACCAGAGGATAGTGTGCCGGCGGCGGCGGAAACTATGTCTGGTGCTTTTTGGAGGGGCATTTCCATAGCAAAAGGGCCGGCTTTTGCCGGCCCTCTGCTGTCGAACACTCCGCTCAGTGCATCTGGCGTTTGACGGTCTGGGCGGTGTCGTCCACCACGTCGGTGATGGACTGCATGGCCTTGCCGGCGGTGCTCTTGGGTTTGGCCTTGGGGCGCAGGAGCATGTCCGCCGCCAGACCGGTAACCGCCCCCACCATCATGCCGCTGAAAAACCCGTTTTTCATTGCGATCTCCTCCTTCTTCCACAGACCTATAGGGTGCCGAAGGTAGTATGGCCGGAAGCGGAGATTTTACTCCCATATACGCCGGCGCCCGCTGTGGGGATTTTTGCCTGTGGCGTTAAAGGGAGCGCAGATCCAGCTCCATATAGACGAAGGAATCCAAAGGGTTATCATTATATTTTTCGATCTCATAAAACCCATACGCCTGATACATATGGACCGCGCTGTGCAGGGAGGGCAGGGTGTCCAGCCGCATATAGGCATATCCGATCTCCCGGGCGTCCGCGATGATCCGCTCCACCAGCATCCGGCCGATCCCATGCCCCCGGAAGGCCGGAGACACATAGAGCCGCTTCATCTCGCAGTAGCGGTGGTCAATCTGCCGCAATCCCACGCAGCCCGCCGGCTCTCCGTCACAGCAGGCCATGTACAGCCGCCCCGCCGGCGCGCCGTACTTGCTCTCCAAGTGGTGCAGCTCCTCCTCGTAGTGCTGGAGGGACAGGTAGTGCTGAAAGGCCGGCTCCTTTTCCACCAGCATGGCCGTATACGCCTCGAAGAGTCCGCGAATCTCCTCGGGCCGGTCACAGGCGGGTACAAGTTGGATGGACATGGCGCTTTGCTCCTCTCTCTGTTTTTGCTGATTATAGCACAGACATCCTCAAAGGGCAAGGCACCCTGTAAATAGTGGTGCCTCTTGCGCAAATCGGGGTTTTCTACTATAATATAACGCAATAACAAATAAGAAGCCGCCGGCGGCTTTGAGCCGGCGGCAGAAGGGTGGGCCTATGACTAAAATTTATCTGATCCGCCACGCGGAGGCGGAGGGGAACCTCTACCGTATTGCCCACGGGCAGTACAACAGCACCATCACACCCCGCGGGTACCGGCAGCTCTCGGCATTGAAGCGCCGCTTTGCCGATATCCCCATCGACGCGGTGTACGGCAGCGACCTGTTCCGTACCCAGACCACCGCCTCCGCGGTATACAAGCCCAAGAACCTGCCCTTCCATCCCCTGCCCCTTCTGCGGGAGGTTCGCTTGGGCTGCTGGGAGCAGAGGTCTTGGGCGGAGATCGAGCGGATGGACCGTGAGATGCTGATCAACTTCAACAAGTTCCCCGACCTGTGGCAGGTGGAGGGGGCGGAGACCTTCGACGTGGTCCGGGACCGTATGCTGGCCGGCATCCGTCAGATCGCCGCGGAGCAGCCGGGGAGGACGGTGGCCGCCACCAGCCACGGCGCCGCCTCCCGGATTCTCTTGGGCACCCTCATGGGGCTGAGCCTGCGGGAGATCGGAGCCATGCACCACTGCGACAACACCGCGGTGTCCCTCTTGGAGGTGGAGGGGGAGGAGATCCGGGTGATCTATCAGGGGGACAACTCCCACCTTGACGGCGATCTCTCCACTTTCAAGCGTCAGACTTGGCACAAGAGTGATCTGGCCACGGAGCCGGGACTCTGGTATCAGGTGGAGCGGGAGGACAGTACCCGCCGCGTTCAGCGGGCGTACTTGGAGCAGGAGCCGGTGGGGCTGGTGGCGGTACAGTGCGAGGCGGAGGGCCTGCGGATTACCGACTACCACATTGATCCGGCCCAGCGGGGCCAGCGCTACGGCGCGCAGCTGATGGGACAGGCGGTGCAGTATGCCCGGGAGAAGGGGCTTGCGCAGGTGGTGCTCACCTGCGCCGCGGAGCTGGCGGGGTATTTTGAGCAGTTTGGCTTTGCTCGGGAGCGCGAGCTGGATGGGCAATGTGAGATGGCGATGGATATTCGGCTTGTTATGAGGGAGATTGTTTGAGGGATTGGAGGGGTGTGCCGCCGCGGTCCCCACGGCGGGGGGCGCGGCGGGTGCAGTGCGGGGCCTTTTTATCGCGCGGTTCCCGCGCGATGGGGGGACGGGGGTTTCGCCCCCGGGCGACTTACTTTTCTCTTGTGAGAAAAGTAAGCAAAAGCACCATTAGGTGTCCGCTCAGGCGGGCTTTAGCCCCCCTTGGGGGCACAGCCCTGATTCGCTCCCCCCTAAGAACCCCGGGACGCGATGCCGCTTCGGTAGACTGGTGCGGGGGCTTGGTGCGCAGCTTCGGACGCGGCGGCGGTGGCTCTCGCAAAGCAGAAGGTATCCTGAGAGCGTCCCCCCGTCTTTAGCTTTGTTGGTCAGCACCCGCTGCCGCTCTGCCTCCCTCGCTACGACTTGCCGCCGGAACTTGTGGAGTGTTGCGCTGACCCAGTGCCGCAAATGCCGCCGTGCCTTCCGGTAACAGTTGTAGGGGCGCACACTGTGCGCCCGCTCCACCGACACTGGGATGGTTCGTCAAACCTACCCGTGGGGCGCGGCGACCTCGGCGCGCTGTCCCCTGTGGGGGCTTCGGGGCGAAAAAATTATACTATGGGCAGGTGAACACCCAATGGACACATACAACTTTCTTCCCGTCAGCCGCGCGGATATGGAGGAGCGGGGCTGGTGGTACTACGATTTCCTCCTCGTTACCGCTGACGCCTACATCGACCACCCCAGTTTCGGCGCGGCGATTATTGCGCGGGTGGTGGAGAGCGAGGGCTTCCGTGTAGCCGTCCTTGCCCAGCCGGACTGGCACAGCGCCGACGCCTTCCGCGCTATGGGGAAGCCCCGGTACGGCGTGCTCATCGGCGGGGGGAATATCGACTCTATGGTGGCCCACTATACCGCCGCCAAGAAGCGCCGGACCTCCGACGCCTACAGCCCCGGCGGCCGGATGGGGCTCCGGCCGGACCGGCCCACCATTGTCTACGCCAACCGGGCACGGGAGGCCTTTCCGGACACGCCCATCGTCATCGGCGGGCTGGAGGCCAGTTTGAGGCGCTTCGCCCACTACGACTACTGGGACGACAAAGTGCGCCGCTCCATCCTCTTTGACGCCCAAGCGGACCTTCTGGTCTACGGCATGGGGGAGCGGGCCACACGGGAGATTGTCCGGCGGCTCAGCAAGGGGGAGGCGCCGGGGAGCATCACCGATGTGCGGGGGACTGCCTATGCCTCGAAGGATCCCGCCTGCGGCGGTGAAAGTGTGACGGCGGCCTCCTTTGAGGAGGTGACAGCTTCCAAGCGGGCCTACGCCGAGGCCACAATGGCGGAGTATGAGGAGCATGACCCCATCCGGGGACGGGCCATCCTCCAGAGGCATGGGGACCTTACGCTGGTGGTGAATCCTCCGGCGATGCCCCTCAGCCAGAAGGAGCTGGACGAGGTGGCGGCTCTGCCCTACGCCCGGGAGGTTCACCCTATGTATGAGCCTATGGGCGGTGTGGCGGCTATTGAGGAGGTGCGTTTCTCCGTGGCCCACAACCGGGGGTGCTTCGGGGGCTGCAACTTCTGTTCCTTGGCCTTCCATCAGGGGCGGATGGTCACCTCCCGCAGCCATGAGAGCGTCCTGAAGGAGGTGGAGGGATACACCCGTGATCCCCAGTTTAAGGGGTACATCCACGACGTGGGCGGGCCCTCGGCCAACTTCCGCCACCCCTCCTGTGTCCAGCAGGTGAAAAATGGCATGTGCAAAAACCGCTCCTGTCTGGCCCCGGTGCCCTGCAAGAACTTGGACCCCAGCCACGCCGACTACCTCTCCCTTCTGCGGAAGGTCCGGGCGGTGCCGGGGGTGAAGAAGGTGTTTATCCGCAGCGGCATCCGCTATGACTACATGCTGGAGGAGAAAAACAGCGAGTTTTTCGCGGATTTAGTGCGCTACCACATCTCCGGCCAGCTGAAGGTGGCTCCTGAGCACTGCGCCAGCGGTGTGCTGGACTACATGGGCAAGCCCCACTTCGACGTGTACCTGCGCTTCTGTGAGAAGTACCAGCGGCTCAACCAGCGGTATGGACTGGATCAGTACATCGTACCCTACCTGATGAGCAGCCACCCGGGCTGTACCCTCCGCGACGCGGTGGAGCTGGCGGTGTTTTTGAACAAGACCGGCCGGCAGCCGGAGCAGGTGCAGGACTTCTATCCCACGCCGGGGACGCTGTCCACCTGTATGTGGTACACGGAGATAGACCCTCGGACCATGGAGCCGGTGTATGTGGCCAAGAGCGCCCACGACAAGGCGCTGCAGCGGGCGCTTCTCCAGTGGAAGCGCCCGGAGATGCGGCGGCTGGTGACGGAGGCCCTCCACCGGGTGAACCGGGCGGACCTGATCGGTTACGGGAAGGACTGCCTGATCCGTCCCCTGCGCAGCGCGGTGGAGACGGCTGAGAAAAAGAAAAGGATGCCTGCCAAGGCCTCCGCCAAGCCGGAGCGGCCCGCCAAGGGGCCGGAGAAGGGAGAGAAGCCCGGGAGGCGGCAGGGCGGGAGGCCGGCCCAGCCCTCCGGGAGAGCCGGGAGGGCGGCGAACAGGGGGAGCGGCCCTAACCGGGGACGGCGATAGGAGAGAGCGGGAGGTCGGATGACCTCCCGCTCTGGTTATGTACAGTAGCTTCTATCCCTCAAAAAAGCCGATGATGGTGTCCGCGGCGTTGGACAGGGCTAAGGCGGTGTTGTAGGCGGCCATCTGGTTCTCCTCGCTCCAAGTGGCGGAGTCGGCGCACAGTGAGGCCTGCTCCACCCAGACGGGGCCCTGCTCCAAGATCACCTTGGCTTGGTCGGCGATCTCCGGGAAGAACTTCTCCACCGCGGCGGCGGCCGCTGCCCTGTCGATCTCCGTCGCGACACCCTCGGTGTTCTGGTGGAGGAAGCGCTGGCCGCCGTCGGGAGTCAGGGCCGCGGACAGCTCCCCGTTGCTGGCGGACAGCAGAGACACGGTGGTTACCATCATGGTCACCTCGTCCTCCACCCCGCCGTTCCGCTGGAAGTAGACAAGGGCGTTCTTTACCGCCTTGGCCCGGGCGTACATGGAGGCGGCCAGCTGGTAGGACTGGGCGTCCTCCTCCAAAGCGAACACATCATCAAAGGTGCTGATGGTCTGGATCTCCGCCCCTTGAAAGGACAGCGTGCTGTTGTGGAGATCCGAACCGCTGATAGTGAACTCCGCCGTGGCGCCCTCCTTGATGTCGTTGCGGTTGACCCGAAAGACGGAGATGGTCCGAATGGGGCTGTCCCCGCCGTAGATGGTGCCCAGATCCCGGTCCACCGTATAGCGGGAAGCGCGGACGAAGCTGCCGATAGCCGCCCCCGACATACTGCTCCCACCCCGGAGGGTGATGGTCTCATAGGTGTTGACGCCGTTGAGGGTGATGGTGTAGCTGCTGGCGGCAAAGCCCATCTCGCTGTTCTGCGTCTCATCCGGCAGGATGTCGTAGACGTGGATCAGATAGGTTTCCCGGTCCGAGAGTCCGTCCTCCCCGCTGAGATCCAAGGTGTCGTCCAGCACAAAGAGCCCCCGGCTGACCACCCTTGCCGGCGTCTCCCCCGATTGTCCTCCATTAGCTTTGCCGCAGGCTGACAGCGTAAGGAGCATGGACAGCGTCAGTAGGAATGTGAGTGTTTTTTTCATGTCAATACCTCCTAATAGAGTAAATCATATCTGCGATGGTCTTGTCAGCACTATGCTCTCAGCATTCACCCCCTAAAAGCGGTTGTGCGAAAAGCTGTCTATTCCGGCAGCTTTTCGCACAATCTACAATATATATATTGTCAATACCCTTCGAAAAAATTTTGACTGCGCGCATGCGGTGTGCGCGGTTTATTCCACCGGCATGTGGCGGTATTTGTGCAGTTCCAAGCTGTCAAACTCGTCCTGTCCCCGGCCGCAGGAGGCGCCTAACTGGTGCAGGAGCTGGTTCACCGTGCCCTCCCCGCTGCGGGGGGCGGCTGCCATCCTCCCATTCTCATAGAGTACCCCGGCTTGCGAGCCATAACCGCCGGCGTAGTCAGTCTCAATGTAGGCCAGCCGGCCTTGGCGGGAGCTCTCCTGCAAGAACTGGTGGATGGCCTCTGTGAGATAGGTCAGTTCGCCGGAGATCTCCCGGTCCGGCACGCCCCGCAGCCCGGTGATGCGGTCAAAAAGCTGGTCGGTGAGATAGACCATGACAAAGTCCTGGGGCAGCTCCACCGCCTGACAGCACCACCTCTTTGTAATCTGCCGCATATCCTCCCTCTTGCCGATGATGACCTCGATCTGATGTCCTATACGGCTCGCCCCTCTCCTCTGCCGAGAATAAAAGGCCATACCTGATGGTACGGCCTTTTTGCCTTACGGCAGGTAATTCAGAGGATTCTGCCGCTCACCGTTGTAGCGGACCTCAAAGTGGCAGTGGGTGCCGGTGACACGGCCGGTGGCGCCCATCTCCGCAATGTGCTGGCCCTTGTGGACCTTCTGGCCCACGCTGACCAAGAGGCTGCTGTTGTGCCCGTAGTAGGTCTGGTAGCCGTTCTGGTGGTCGATAACCACCAGGTAGCCGTATGCGCCGGACCAGCCGGCGGTCTTGACGATACCGCCGTCCGCGGCCACGATGTCTGTACCGTAGCTGTTGTAGATGTCCAAACCGCCGTGGAAGCTGCGGCCGCCGAAGATGTTGCGCCAGCCGTAGTAGGAGGAGATGTTGCCGTTGGTGGGCCAGCGGAAGGAGCCGGTGGGCGCCCAGCTGGGCCGCGGGGCGGTACCCCGGCGGTAGACGGCGGCCTCGGGCTCGCTGATCACTGTCTGCTCCGTGATCTCGCGCTTGGTCTCCTCGCTGTTGACATAGGTCACCAAGGCGGTGGTGTCTGCGATGCCGTAGACGCCCTTCTTCACCACGGAAGTGTCGCCCTCCCACATGCTGGCGTCATCAATATACTCGATTTCGAAGGGGATCTCCGCCTCATAGTACTCCCACTGGGTCACCTGAATGGTCAGGTAGGGCACAGCGTTGCTGATGGTCAGCTCATCGCCGATTTGCAGGCGATTGATATCAAAGCCGGGGTTCAGAGCCTCCAAGTCCTTGGAGGAGATGTTATAGTCCTGGGCGATCTGGCTCCAAGTTTCGCCGGCCTCCACTACGTGTGTAACCTCGCCCTCTTTGGTCTCGTTGATCTTCAGCACGATATCGCCCAAGTTGCAGATGTTCTCATTGGGGAGGTAGCCCTCTACGATCTCCACCGGCTCCAAAAAGTCAATGGCCTGCGTGTTCTCGTTGAGATAGGGGGCCTTCACCTGCTCCAAAAGGGCCTCCAGCGCCTCCCGGCTGCGGGTGGAGCCGATGAGTTCGCCGTCTACATAAAGGGAGTAGCCGTAGGTCACTAAGTCCAGCTGGTCATTGAGGGTGGTTTCGATGGCGGTCTCGTCCACCACCTCGCGCCGGGGCACGATGCCTGTGGAGTAGGACACCTTGGACATATCCAAGGTAAAAGAGTCGCCTAAGACGTCGGAGAGTTCATCCTCCACCACACTGATGGCGGTGGCGGCGGCCGCCTCGGTGGGCACGGTGCCCAGCTCGTTGCCGTCATAGGTCACTGTAGTGCCCAAGGTAAAGACGGAGACGAACACCGCGCCGGCAGCAATCAGGATACTGGCGGTGAGGAACATGGCGGCGGGGAGGCGCATCCGCTCCCTGCGGTTGAGCAGCTGGGCATAGAACTGGGTCCAGCGGGCCCCCAGCCACCAGAAGAAGCGGGACACACAGGCCCCTAGGAAGGGCAGCAAAGCCCGGGACAGAATGCGCAGCTGGGGCAGGAGCCGGTTGGACTCCGGGAAGGTGTTGCGGCGGCGGCGCGGTGTCCGCCGGGACTCTTTCTCTCTCTGATTTTTTTTCATCTATCAAAACCTCGCAGAAATGATCTTTAAGGGCAGCGGGAGGGCGGAGCCTCCCCGCGGCGTTATGTTACAATTTGGTTACAAATCACATTGTACACGCTTTACCAAAAAACGTCAACCCCAAGATGTGGTGGTATACATAATAAATTAGGAATGTGGAATGAGAAATTTGTCTCATGAACCCCATATAGGGGCGCCCATTATACGCCCCTATATGGGGTTTGGGAAATGGCTGGATAATGCAAAATCCGTAGGGCGCGCCGCCCCTCGCTGGCCACTGGAAGATGACACAGTTGATTTGAGCCGTTTTGTTCGCCGCTGTCTACGGCGGCACCCGCAAAACATGGCACATATTACTTCCGACCTTTCAGGTCGAAAGTAATAAAACGTGTGTCCCGGCATGTGTACGGCTGCTCTGTCGGGGGAATACTCCCCCGCCGCCGACGGCGGCTGGATTGCGGCATAGTCTTGAATCGTGAATTTTGGCATTGAAGAATCCGGCGGAATACGGTATACTGATGGCAGTGAGCCGCGCGGGGGATGAGCCCCGGTGCGCAAATTCCGAAATAATGCCGATTGGCAAGGAGGACATGTGTCATGTTTACAGCACTGTTAAACAATCTGAAGGCCCAGCGCCGCACCATCGTGTTCACGGAGGGACCTGACGCCCGGATTCAGGAGGCCGCCGCCCGGCTTCTCAAGGAGGGCCTGATGGGTGTGATTCTGGTGGGCAAGGTGGACGAGGTGAAGGCCGCGGCGGAGAAGAACGGCTTCGATATCGCCGGTGCGGAGATCCTTGATCCGGCCACCTACGCGGGCATGGACGAGATGGTGGAGAAGATGGTGGAGCTGCGCAAGGGCAAGATGAGCGCGGAGGACTGCCGCGCAAACCTTCAGAAGGGCAACTACTTCGGCACCATGCTGGTGAAGATGGGCAAGGCCGACGCCCTGCTGGGCGGCGCCACCTACTCCACCGCCGACACGGTCCGCCCCGCCCTCCAGCTCATCAAGACCAAGCCCGGCGCCCATCTGGTGTCCTCCTGCTTCATCCTCACCCGGGACACCGGGGACGAGGCTCTGCGGAAGCTGTGCATGGGTGACTGCGCCATCAACCTCTCCTATGAGGACAGCGTGGACAAGGAGGGCAATGTCACCATCTCCGCCGCCCAGAAGCTGGCGGAGGTGGCGGTGGAGAGCGCCAAGACCGCCAAGTTCTTCGGCATCGAACCCAAGGTGGCTATGCTGAGCTTCTCCACCAAGGGTTCCGGCAAGGGCGCCACAGTGGGCCTCAGCGCTGAGGCCACCAAGGTGGCCCAGGAGCTGGCTCCGGAGTTCGCCATTGACGGTGAGATGCAGTTTGACGCCGCAGTGAGCCCTACCGTGGGCCAGCTGAAGTTCCCCGGCAGTAAAGTGGCGGGGTACGCCAACACCTTCGTTTTCCCCTGCATTGAGGCCGGCAATATCGGCTACAAGATTGCCCAGCGTTTAGGCGGGTACGAGGCCTACGGCCCCATTTTGCAGGGCCTGAACGCGCCCATCAACGATCTCAGCCGCGGCTGCAACGCGGAGGAGGTCTATAAGATGGCGATCATCACCGCCGGGATGGCGTAAGTGACGGCTGCCTGAGGGCGGCGGTGAAGCTCGCCCGACTGGCTCCGCAGGGTCTTGCTGCTTCTTAATGCTGCATAAAATGTTCCGTCCCCATTCCGGCGGCGGTAAAAAGCCCCCCAACGCTGCTGCGTTGGGGGGCTGACTATTCTCTATCCCTCGCTGGGCGAGCCTCCGCTGCGGCGCCTTCTGGGACGGTGACGGCGGTGTGGGGTGCCGCCCTCCGGCTTCCGCTCCGCGGGGGGCTCCGCCGCCTTAGGCGGACGGCCCTCTCCCCCCTTGCGGGGGGCTCCGCCGCCTCTGGCCTTCCGGTCTGCGGCGGCTTTCTTCTCCGCTGTCAAATCCCCGCTGGCCTTGACGCTGATCCGCTCCACCTTGACCACCTCGCCCTCGACGCGGCTTGGACGGCCCTCGCGGCTCTCGCGGCCCTCCTGACGGGGAGGGCGCTGGCTGCCCCGGCGGCGGCGCTGCCGCTGACGGCCTTGGCGCTTGGGCTCCTCTTCGCTCTCGGCGGCGTCTAAGCCGGCAAGGGGGCGGGGGGCGTAGTCAAAGACAAAACGCTCCTCCTCCGCCGTCTCCTCCTCGGGGCGAAGGAGACGGGCGGGGCGCTCCTTGGGAATCTCGATGCCCTCCCGGCTGCCCTTGCCGTTGCGCAGGACCACCACCTCGGCGTTCTTATAGCTCTTGGGGCTCTCCGGGGACTCGTCCAAGCGGACCTTCATCTCTTGGCGCAGCAGGTCCACAGCGGTGACGTTGCCGGGGCCGTCGGGGGTGAGGACGAAGGAGTCGTTCTTGGGCATCCGCTTCACCGCGTCCTCATAGGCGTTCTGCTCATACTTGAGACAGCACATCAGCCGTCCGCAGGTACCGGAGATCTTGGTGGGATTGAGGCTGAGATTTTGTGTCTTGGCCATCTTGATGGAGACGGGCAGAAATTCCTCTAAGAACTGGCTGCAGCATAGGGGCCGGCCGCAGATGCCCAGGCCGCCGATCATTTTGGCCTCGTCCCGGACGCCCACCTGCCGCAGCTCGATGCGGGAGCGGAACACACCCGCCAGATCCTTCACCAGCTCCCGGAAGTCCACACGGCCCTCGGCGGTGAAGAAAAAGATGATCTTACTGCCCTCAAAGTTGCTCTCCACACGGATCAGCTTCATCTCCAGCCCGTGGGCGGAGATCTTCTTCTCGCAGATGCCGAAGGCCTCCTTCTCCCGCTGGCGGTTGCGCTGGTTGATCCGCTCGTCATTTTCGGTGGCCAGACGGACCACGGCGCGGAGGGGCTGGATCACGCTCTGGTCCGGCACTTGATGGTTGCCCTCGCAGCAGGTGACGAACTCCGTCCCCGCGGCGGTTTCCACGATCACATGCTCCCCCGCCGCGATGTGCAGGTCCTTGGGGTCAAAGTAGTAGGATTTGCATCCGCCGCGAAAGCGGACACTGATCACTTCAGTCAAGTTATAGTTCCTCCTTTATGGGGCGCCGCAGGCGTCCCCTTCTTATCAAAGCGGTGTATGCCGGACAGGCGTACGGCGGACGCTACCGCCTGTACCCGCCGGAGCGGCCCTCCTGACGGAGCAGTGTCCCCAAGGCCGCGCTCATGGCCCCGGTGGTGTGGCCCACATTCAGGTTGAAGCGCAGCTGCTGGGCCTGCTCCCTCAAGAGGTCCGCCGCGGCGCTGAGGGTGGGGCGGCGGAGGCCTTGGGAGAGGGCTTGAACCTCCTCCCCCGCCGGCTCGGCGGCGCAGCCGGAGGCCAGAAGCAGGGCTTGGGCCACCCGCTGCCAAGTCTGTTCCAAAATAGTCTGAAGGTCCTCCCGGGAGCACCGGGCGGCCTCTAAGGCGGTGAAGAAAGCGGCAAGACCAAGGCGGTCACGGCCGGCCAACAGGCGGCACAGCTCCCCGGTCCGGGGGTCCTCCGCCGCAACCGACCCCGCGTCACCGCCTGCGCGCCACTGGGCGCAGCGGGAGCGCAGGGTGGGCAGCAGCACCCCGGCGCTCTTGGCGCAGAAGAGGAAGGCCGCGTGCTCCGGCCCCTCCTCCACCACCTTTAGGAGCACATTCTGGGCGCCCTGATCTAAAAGGGCGCAGTCGGGAAAGATAAAGATCTTCCGCCGCCCCTCGTTGGGCAGGATATAGGCGTCAGCGCGGAGGGTGCGGAGAACCTCCACGGAGATCATCTTGTGCTCAGGGTCCGCCGCCGTCACCACGTCCGGGTGGATGCCGGCGAGGACCTTGCGGCAGGGGCCGCAGTGTCCGCAGGGGGCTTGGGCGCGGTTTTCGCACTCCATAGCCGCCGCGGCGGCTTGGGACGCCGCCGTCAGATCGCCGCCGCCGGTGAGGATCAGGGCGCTGCCCCCGGCGTCCCGCCGCAGGGCCTCCAGCAGCTCTGTGGGTAGGTTTGTCTCCATGCTCCGCCCTCTCTGTCCGCAGATTCCGCCATCGGGCGGGTCTTGGTCGCAAAAGAACCAAAATTATTTTTATTGTACCACAGTTTGCCCCGGAATTGCAACCAATACCGGGGAAGAATTTTTTAATCGGCAGATTCCCTCTTTTCTCCCCCGGAGACAAGGAAAAAAATGCAAAAATTCTTGCAAAATGTCAAGACTAAATTACAAAAAATTATAAAAAGTTTTTAATAGCCCTAA
>CANPBB010000051.1 GCA_947572235.1 uncultured Clostridia bacterium | reverse complement strand
GGACGAGGCCCACTGTGTCTCCCAGTGGGGGCAGGACTTCCGGCCCAGCTATCTGGGCATCGCGGACTTCCTCTCCGCCCTGCCCCGGCGTCCGGTGGTGGCGGCCTTCACCGCCACGGCCACCGCCCGGGTACAGGAGGACGTGTGCCGCCTCCTGCGGCTCCGGGACCCCCTGTGCGTCACCACGGGCTTTGACCGGCCCAACCTCTTTTTCGACGTGATGACCCCCAGAAGCAAGGACGCCTGCCTGCTGGAGCTGCTGCGCGGGTACCAAGGGCGCAGCGGCATTGTCTACTGTGCCACCCGGGCCAAGGTGGAGCATGTGTGCCAGCTTCTCTTGGACCGGGGGCTCAGCGCCACCCGCTACCACGCGGGGCTTGACGACGAGGAGCGGCGGCAGAATCAGGAGGACTTTGTCTACGACCGGCGGCTCATTATGGTGGCCACCAACGCCTTTGGCATGGGCATCGACAAGTCCAACGTGGGTTTTGTTCTCCACTACAACATGCCCAAGAACTTGGAGAGCTACTACCAGGAGGCGGGCCGGGCGGGGCGGGACGGCTCCCCGGCGGACTGCGTCCTCCTCTTCCGGCCGGGGGATGTGCGCACCGCCCGGTATCTCATCGAGAACGGCCGGGACAACGAGGCCCTCAGCGAGGAGCAGCGGGAGACGGTACAGGCGGAGGAGCTGGGCCGCTTGGAGCAGATGGTGGCCTACTGCAAAACCCAAAACTGCCTCCGGGCCTGTCTGCTGCGCTACTTCGGCGAGGACGCCCCGCCTGCCTGCGGGCACTGCGGCACCTGTAAGGGGAGCTATGTCCAGCGGGACATCACCGTGGAGGCCCAGAAGATCCTCTCCTGCGTGGCCCGCGTGGAGCGCAAATTCTCCTACGGCTTGGGCATGACCATGTACATACGGATTCTCTCCGGCAGCAAGGAGCAGCGTCTGGTGCAGATGGAGCTGGATCAGCTCCCCACCTACGGCCTCCTCTCCCAGCTGCCCCGGAACACTATCCGGGACTATATCGAGCACCTGATCTCCTTGGGCTACCTCACCCTCTCCCAGGGGGAGTACCCGGTGCTGGCGCTGACGCCCTCGGCCAAGGGGGTGCTCTTCCGCAATGAGACGGTGACCATCCCCGTCAGGCAGCCCAGTGCCGCCGCCCAAGCGGATTCCCCCCGGCAGAAGAAGCGCCGCGCCCGCAGAGAGGACGCCGGGGAGGTCTTTTTCGAAAACCCCGACGACGCCCTGCTGGAACGCCTGCGGTCTCTCCGGTTCCGTCTGGCCAAGGAGGCACAGGTGCCCGCCTATGTGATCTTCTCCAACGCCACCCTCGCCGCCATGGCCGCCCAGCGCCCCGTCACCACCGCCGAGCTGCTGGAGATCTCCGGCGTGGGGGAGAAGCGTGCCTTCCGCTACGGTGAGGCCTTTCTATCGGTGATCCGGGAGTTCTGCGGCTCGTAGCAGGTCCGCTCCCCAAGGGCGGCGCTGGCCATTTTGAACAGGACTATCTGTCCCGCGGCAGGCCTGTTTGGTGGAGTTCACAAAAACTTCACAATTTGGTCGCAGATTCTTCAGGTTTTCGCAGTGAAAATCTGGTATCATCTGACCATGCCAAACGGGAGCCCGCCCTCCGCGGCGGAGGAGGCTCCCACCCATACCTCCCCCTATTGACATGACCGCGCACCTGTTTTTCCACCATATCCCGGCTCCGGCCGGAGAATATTCGCCCCACTTGATGCCGCGGCAGCCGCTGCGGATGAGCCGACAAGTCTACCACTCAGGCGCAGCCCCACGAGAATGTCGTGGGCTGCGCCTGAGACAATTCCCCCTTTGGAACCCATGCAAAAAAGAGGGGCCAATCCCCAAAAGGATTGGTCCCTCTTTTCACCGGATGTACGCTTATCTCTTGTTGTACGCCTCAATGCCCTTGGCCAGAAGGTCCACGGCGCGAGACAGGTCCTCCTCCTTGAGGACATAGGCGATGCGGATCTCGTCCGCGCCCCGGCCGGGGGTGGCGTAGAAGGACTCGCCGGGAGCGAACATCACCGTCTCGCCATTGTCGGAGAAATCCGTCAAAAGCCACTGCTGGAAGGTGTCGGCGTTGTCCACAGGCAGCTTTGCCATCAGATAGAAGGCGCCCTTGGGGCACTCGCACACCACGCCGGGGATCTTTTTGAGGCCCTCCACAACGGTGTCCCGGCGGCGCTTGTACTCCTCCCGGGTGACGTTGAAGTAGTCCGAGGGCACCGAGTACAGCGCGGCGGAGGCCACCTGATCCAGCGTCGCCACGGAGAGGCGGGCCTGGCAGTACTTCATGGCGTGGGACATGAGTTCCTTGTTCTTGGAGATCAGCGCGCCGATGCGGGCGCCGCAGGCGGAGAACCGCTTGGACACCGAGTCGATGACCACCACATTGTCCGCCGCGTCGGGGAAGCTGGCCAAGGTGGCCAGCGCCTCGCCGCCGTAGACGAACTCACGGTACACCTCGTCGCCGATGACGAAGATGTCATGCTCCTTGGCCACGTCGGCGATCATGCGCAGCTGCTCCGGGGTGAGGACCATGCCGGTGGGGTTGCCGGGGTTGGTGACCACCATGGCCCGGGTCTTGTCGTTGATCAGCGCCTCGATCCGGGAGCGGTCGGCGTAGAAGTACCCCTCCTCCGGGGTGGTGCTCAGGGGGCGGATGGAGCCGCCGGCGGTCTTGATAAAGGTGTTGTAGTTGGGGTAGAAGGGCTCGGGGATGATCACCTCGTCACCGTCATCCAAGATGCAGTTGAAGAGAATCTGCAGCGCCTCGCTTCCGCCGGTGGTGATCAGGATGTCGGACTCCGCCAAGGACACGTCCAAGCGGCCGTAGTAGTCCTGCACGGCCTTGACCATGGCGGGGATGCCCGGGGAGGGGGCGTACTCCAGCACCGGCTCGGTGAAGTTTTTCACCGCCTCAAAGAAGGCCGGAGGGGTGGCAATGTCCGGCTGGCCGATGTTCAGATGGTAGATCTTCTTGCCGGCGGCCTTGGCCGCCACCGCGTAGGGATGGAACTTGCGCATGGGGGAGAGCCCGCACTTCTGGGCCTTGCTGGAAAATTTCATAACAATCTTCTCCTCTTCTTGTTGTCGTCCATGTTGCCCCGTTCTCTTAGTCGTCTGCTCCGCCGCTTCCCGGCGGTTTCCTCGTCCCCATTATACGGCATCCCCCCTCCGCCCGCAAGGGGGTTTTTCAGGATTCCCGAACTGTACAAAAAATCCGCCCTCTTTTTGCCATATTGCCCGCTTTTCCTCCCCAGCAGGCCCCCCTTTTATCCAAAGTACACCAAATAAGGCCCGACAAAGCCCCCCTCTGCCCGCCGGACCGCCTGCCGCGGAAGAGGGCCGGCTCCTAACCCAATTGGAGAAAAATTTTTTGACGGCGCCGCCGGAAAAAATCCAGCATTTTCAATGGATACACGGTATACAAATTGCCGCCGCATACAATCCTACACAAGCATCCGCAAAAAAACTGTTGCCAATTTGTGCAGGTTGTAGTACAATGTAGGGGAACCAAATCATATCAAGACCTAAAAACACCTGATGTTTAAGGACTCTGCGCGTTTTTATCGTGAGCGCTGCGCCGTCCTCCGGAGAGGGGGGTGAGCGCGGCGGGTATGGCGGTTCTTTTTTCCTGCCCCCAAGGGGGGTACAGACTGGAGAGAGTCGAGTTTTGAGGAGGAGAGGTGTTGCTGTTTTAAATGGACCCCGCGGGATTCCCGGCATCTGTACATGCGACAATCCAAGAAAGGGCCCTGATTTTTGAGAGGCGCACGGCTCCCCGGAAGAGGGGGGAGCGTGCCGCGAGAGAGAAAGGTTGGTAAAATCGAATGAGTGAAGAGAGGAAAAGCACCGGCCGGATGCCGAAGCTCTGGGAGGCGCTGCTCACCCTGGCGATCCTGATTCTATCCTTGGCCGTGGGCATCATCCACTACGAGGTCGATCCCCATGTGCCCATGTTTGTGGGCGTCTGCGCCGCGGCGCTGATGGCCATGCGCTTGGGGTACAAGTGGGGCGAGATTGAGAAGTTCATGCTGGACGGCATCTACAAGGCCCTCCAGTCCTGCTGTATCCTGATCATCGTGGGAATTCTCATCGGCGTGTGGATCAATGCCGGCGTGGTGCCATCCATGATCTACTACGGTCTGAAGGTCCTGCACCCGTCCATCTTCTTCATCGCCACCGTGATCATCTGCTCCATCACCTCCCTGGCCACCGGTACCTCCTGGGGCACCATGGGCACCATGGGTGTGGCGCTGATGGGCATCGGCTTTGGCTTGGGCATGAATCCGGCCATGACCGCCGGCGCCATCCTGTCCGGCGCCTACTTCGGCGATAAGATGTCCCCTCTGTCTGATACCACGAACCTGGCCCCCGCCATGGCCGGCACCGACGTGATGAGCCACGTGAAGGCCATGCTGGTGCCCACCGTGACGGTCTATGGCATCGTGCTGGTGATCTTCGGCATTCTGGGCGCCACCCAGTACCACGGCGGCAGCGCCGACATGAGCCGGGTCACCGAGTTCGCCAGCGCCCTGAACGCCGCCGAGGGCGGTATGTTCGCCATCAATCCCCTGCTGCTGCTCCCGCCGGTGATCGTCATTGTGGCGGTGGCCCTGAAGATCCCCGCCATCCCGGGCATCACCCTGGGCATTGTGGCCGGCGCGGTGCTGGGCGTGATCTTCCAGAACAACTGCGACCTGGGGACCATCTTTGACTACGGCATCAACGGCTTCTACTTCAGCGACGAGATCTTAGAGGAGCTGTCTTCCGCCCTGTCCTCTGATACATACGACACCATGACAACCCTGCTCCACGAGACCGGCGGCATCATGAACATGATGTTCTCCGTCTCCATGACCATCATCGCCATGATGTTCGGCGGCATCATGGAGGACACCCACCAGCTGGAGGTGGTGGTTGACAAGCTCAAGAGGCTGGCCAAGACCCCCGCCAGCTTGGTTGCCCTCACCGAGGTCACCTGCGTGATCTCCAACGCCACCATGCCCGAGCAGTACATCTCCATCGTGGTCCCCGGCCGCATGTACGCCGAGGAGTACAAGAAGATGGATCTGCACCCCACTGTGCTCTCCTCCTCTCTGGAGGGCGCGGGCACCGTGACCTCCGCGCTGATCCCGTGGAACACCTGCGGCGTGTTCATCGCCACCACCTTGGGCATCAGCGCCGCGCAGTACGCCCCCTTCGCCTTCTTCAACTGGATGATGCCCCTGGCCACCATCCTCTTCGCCTACATGGGCTTTACGCTGAAGGATCTGAACAACAAGCCCTACAAGAAAAAGAAGGAGGCCGCTTGGCAGTAAGACAGAGCTACTTGGCAGTCTGCACAGAGTATAAAAAGTACCGGCGCGCTGTGCGTGCCGGTACTTTTCTGCTCTGCTCGTTACACCTTATAGGCAAACTCGCCGTTTTTCTCGTTGATGCCGTAGAAATCCGCGAAGG
This sequence comes from uncultured Clostridia bacterium, assembly GCA_947572235.1. Taxonomy (GTDB): domain Bacteria; phylum Bacillota; class Clostridia; order Oscillospirales; family Oscillospiraceae; genus CAJFPI01. The sequence continues at coordinate 11,614 of CANPBB010000051.1, read as the reverse complement.
AGAGGTCGAAGATCCGCTCCTTCCTCCCGCTGAGGTCCACGCCGTTTCTCACCAAGTAGAGGTACAGACCGGTGTTGGAGATGTTCCCCAGCTGGAGGTAGCCGGTGAGCTTTCCGTCGGTGAGGATGGCCTTCCGGTACTCCGTGGGGGTCCGGTGGGCCAGAATCTCCGCCCCCTCGGTGAGGTCCAGGCGTCCCACAGACAGCATGGTGATCCCAAAGAAATTGCTGGTGTTTTTGAAGGGGTAGGGCTTGGGATAGCGCTCCGCTATGCCGATCATGTTCCAGGCGGCGTACTTGCCCTGGTCCATGGCGTCAGGCCACACGCCGGATAGGCCGGTGCAGTCCCCGGCGGCAAAGACGGCGGGGGCGCTGGTGCGCAGGTACTCGTCCACGGTGATGGCCCGCTCGGCAGCGATGCCGCTGTCCAAGGCGATCTGAATCCGGGGGCGGACGCCGGCGGCCATGATGATGAAGTCACAGGGCACGTGCTCCCCGGTGGAGAGGATCACCTCGGTGATGTTCCCCTCGCCGTCCACCACCGCGTCGCTGGCCCCGATGCCCAAGAGGAAGCGGCAGCCGTGGGCCTCGAAGGCTTTCTGGTAGACAGAGGCGGCATAGTCGTCGGTCTGGAGGGGCATCACCCGGGGGGCCATCTCGGCGATGGTGATCTCCGCCCCCCGCTCACAGAGGGCGGAGGCGGCGTCCAGCCCCACAAGGCCGGAACCTACGATAAACACCCGCTTGCCCCTGCCGAAGGCCTCGTCAATGGCCAGCGCGTCGCTGAGGTCCCGGAAGCCAAAGACGTTGGGGGCCTCCCGGAAGTGGGGGATAGGGGGGATGAAGAAGCCCGCCCCGGTGGCGATGAGGAGCTTGTCATAGGGCAGGCTGTAGCTCTCGCCGAAATAGACCATTTTGGCGGCGGTGTCGATCCTCTTCACCGTCTCGCCGGGGATGTGGGTGATGTCGTTCTTCTCAAAGAAGTCCGCGTCCACGAAGTTGATCCCCTGCGCGTCCCGCTCGTGTCCTAAATACTTGTGGAGCATACAGCGGGAGTGAACCCTCTCGTCGGTGGAGAGGACGGTGATCAGATCGTCCGGCCGCAGCTCCCGGAGGGTCTGGGCGGCGGTGATGCCGGCGGCGCCGGCGCCGATAATGACAAATCGCTCCATTCCCTTACACCTCCCGTACTTCAATGGCCTTTTTGGGGCAGGCGCGCACACAGGCGGGCCCCTCCTCCAAGTGGACGCAGAAATCGCACTTGATCATCCGCTTTCTGTCCGCCGACACGGCAGGGACCCCGTAGCGGCAGCTCATCACGCACATGAAGCAGGCGGCGCATTTCTCCTCGTCATACTCCACAAGGCCGGTTGTCTGGTTCTTTTTCAGCGCGCCGGACATGCAGGCCCCGGCGCAGTCGGGCACGTCGCAGTGGCGGCAGAAGATGGGGTCATAGCCCCCCCTGCCGTCGGTGACAATGCGGTTGCGGGAGACATTGGCCGGGTCGGTGAGGTCCAAGGTGCAGACCCCGCTGCCCCCGTCCCGGCGGTGGGCCTCCATGCAGGCCACAGAGCAGTTTTTGCACCCGTCGCACTTGCTGGGGTCGATAAAAATCCGTTTCATCTCAGCAGTTCTCCCCTCTCAGATGTTCAGGGCCTTGCGCTTCTCCTCAATGATGCCCTCCAGCGTATCCGCGGCACTCCTGGCGTCGCCGTCCACGATCACCCGGCCCCCGGTGAGGCCCACCATATCCTCGGTGAGGATCTTGGTCACTACCTTGCTGCCGGTGATGAAGGGGGGCACGCCCAAATGCAGGGGCAGGCCCAGCGCCAGACCGAAGGCGCCGTCGGCCAAAGCCTGCTCCTCCAGCCACTGGGCGGCGGAGAGGACCAGCGGCAGCTGGGGCAGGTCCACCCCCAGCTCCTCGGCAATCTCCGTGGCCACGATCTCCAGACGGCCGATGGCGAGGCAGGGGCCGAAGTTCAGCACCGGGGGAATCCCCAGCTCCTTGCAGACCGCCTTCAGATTGGGGCCGGCCAGCTCGGCGGCCTCCGGGGTCATAAGGCCCACGTTCTCCAGCCCCCCGGAGGAGCAGCCGGCGGTGAGCACCAAAATATCCCGGGCGATCAGCTCCTTGGTCAGCGCCACCGTGAGGGTGTCGTGTCCATAGGCCACGCTGGAGCAGCCCACCACCCCGGCGAGGCCCTTGATCTTCCCCGCGGCGATCAGGTCGATGAGGGGCTTCCAGCTGCCGCCTAAGAACTTCTTCAAGCTCCCCTCGCTGACGCCGGTGAGGGTGTTCTTGTTGCCGTGGGTCCTAAAGAGGTTCATGGGCACCTTCCCCCGGCGCTCGGTGTAGGCGGTGACGATGGCGTCGATGATCCGGTCGCCGTCGGCCTCCCGGGACTCGAAGTGGAAGGGCATATACTCGGCGTTGGCCTTCTTGGCCACCACATCTAAGCAGATCTGCTTGATCTTCAGCTCCTCACAGATGGGCTCGATGCCGGGGAGGGTGCAGTTGAACTCGCTGAGTACCGCGTCGATGGCGCCGCAGGCCAAAACCGCCTCAGAGATGTAGTTGTTGCCGGCGTGGCCGTCGAAAATCTCAGTGTAGTGGGCGCCCCGGAGCTGGAGGTCCTGCCCCACGCAGGTACAGCCCACCAGCTTAAAGCCCTTGGCCCCGGCGGCCTTGGCCTTGGCCACCACCTCCTCATCCAGGAGGCGGTCCTGAATGTAGGTAAAGAGGGAGTGCTGGTGGCCGGTGATCAAAATATTGATATAGTCCGGGTCGATGACGTTCATCCCCACCGGGGCGGGGCGAATCTCCGGGTCGCCCAGGACCACGTCGTTTAAGAGGTTGGTCAGCTGGAGCCCGTAGAGCCCTGTGGAGATACCTAAGCGCAGGCAGGACACCAGCATCTCCACCGGGTCGGAGCTGAGGTTGGTGGAGGTCTTGACGATGTTCTGGAATACCTCCCCCTTGGCGCCGCCGGGCATGATGTTCAGCTCCTTCCACCGCTTCACGCGGGGGGCGTAGGCCAGCTTCTCCACCAGCTCCATGGGCTCATACTCCGGGCGGTACAGGTCGCTGAGGACCTTCTCCGCCACCTTCACAGCCAAATCGTACTTGTCCTCCCCGGCAACGCCCATGGTCTTGGCCAGCTTCTCCAGCGCCGCCTCACTGCGGATCTTCCCACGGGTCAGTCCGGTGTCCCGGAGCTGGCGGGCGGTGTTCTCCACCACATGGATGTAACACCCAGAGCCGGCGGCCACCGCCCGGGCGAAGTTCCGGGCCACGATGGTGTCCGCGTCGGCCCCGCAGATGCCCCGGGGGGCGTCGGGGGTGATCCGGCAGGGCCCGTTGGCGCACAGCCGGCAGCAGACACCCTGGAGCCCGAAGCCGCACTTGGTCTTCTGCTTGGCCACACGGTGGTGGCTGGTCTCCATAGGCAGGGCGCGGATGTAGGCCTCCATGGGCTTATCCGCGCTGGGGCAGGTGTTGCAGTTGTTGCAGCAGTCATTCATAACGCTTGTCCTCCTCGTACCGTCTCATACTTCAATCTTGAGTTGTTTTTATTATATTGTACCACACAGCCCCCATATACCAAGGCTGTGGAGTTCTATTTTAAGCTCACATCAGCGCGAAGGCGGAGGGCATATGGAAAAACCAGCTGCCAATCTCCGCCGCCGGTCCCCACAGCCAAGCCCAGCTCCGTGGGATCAGCCCAAAGAGGTAGGCCGCCGCCAGCAGCATCACCGCCAGCACCGCCGCGTCCACCGCCAGCAGCAGCAGACAGACCCGCCGCCTCTCCCCGCGGCGCAGCACCACCCAGCAGAGCGCCCCGCTGCCCACCGCCAGCATGGCCGCGCCGCTCCACAGCACCGGCATAGCCAGCAGCGGCAGCAGCAGCCCGATAACCGGCAGCACCCAGCAGACGATCCCCAGCAGCTTCAGCATCAAAAAGCTGCCCACCGCCGCCGCCGTCAGCCAAGCCGCCGCCCAAACCTCCTTTGGCAGCGGCCCCCTGCAGGAGCCCCCATTCTTCACACCCCACACTCCAATCTGAGAAAACAATTCCTGACTTCTCATTCCCCATTGACCTTAATCGCTCTCCTCCTCCACCAGACGCACCCCATCAAAGAAGTAGGCTCCGCCGGCCTTCCGATACACGCCGGTAAGCTCCGCACTGAGGGCCGAGGTGGTCCCGTAGTAGAACAGGGGCACCACGCTCTTGGCACTGAGAAGCAGCTCCTCCGCGTCGTGGAGGCAGGCCTCACGGGCGGAGTCCGAGGAGGCGCTGACCACCGAGAGCAGCAGGTCATAGGCCCGGTCGGCATAGCTCACCAAATTGCCGTCCTTGGGGCCGAATTTCCCCTGCCAGCGGTGGAGAAAGGCCAGCGCGTCGTCAAAGGCGGCGTCAAAACGGAACACCGCCATGGTGTACTCCCCGCCGAGAAGCAGCTCCCGCGCCTCCCTCTCGCTGAGGCCCCGGGGCGTCACCGCCACGTTCAGGGTGGTTTTCCACACGTTCTGGAGGTACTTGGCCGCCGCCTCGTTCTGCGGCGTGTCCACATAGAGCAGCTCCACCTCCGGGAAGTTCTCCCCGTTGGGATACCCCCCCTGGCTCATCAGGAGCTTGGCGCCGGCCACTTGGGTCTCCCGGTCCTCCCCCGCCTTGACGCTGCCGTAATCCCCCACCGCCCGGTAGTCCCAGAAGGTCTCCTCCGGCTGCTCCGCCTGCGTGCCGTTGATCAGATCCTCCGGCAGCACCACCGCCGGCTCCTGCGGCTCTGCCTCCGCCACTGTCCACTCATTGTCCCGGTTGCTGATCCCCCAAGGGACAAAGCCGGTGGCCGCCGACAGAGTGGGGTCCTCCAGCGCCTCCGTCAGCGCCGCCTGATCCACCACCGCCGCAAGGGCCTTGCGGACAAACTCGTTGTCAAAGGGCTCCGCCGCCCCGTTCATCAGAAGGCCGCAGGTGGCCGGCACCGGCTCCACCTCCAGCGTCCCCTCCCCGCTGCGCAGGGACACGACGCTCTGGGGCAGGCCGGCCAAGAAGTTCAGCTCCCCGCTCTCCACCTGGCTGTAAGCCAGCTCCCCGTCGTCCCTCTGGGCGCTCTCCAGCGGGACGAAGGTGATGGTCTCCGGCCCCTCCGCCTTGGGGCTGTGGTAGTAGCGGTTCCGCTCCACCGTCACCTCCCCGCCGCTCATGCTGCTCAGCTGGTAGGGGCCGTTGGTGATCACCGCCTCGGCGTTCTGGCCCCAGGCGGCGCCGTACTTCTTCACCATGTCCTCCCGCACCGGCATAGTCAGCCCCCCGGCGCAGAACTCATCTAAAAAGTAGGCGTAGTGCCCGGTAAGCGTGATCACAAAGGTGTACTGATCCGGGGCGCTCACCCCGGTGAGCAGGGCCCCGTTCTTCTCCCGCTTGGCGTCGAAATAGCCCTCCACCATGTAGAGCTTGCTCACCACCGCCGGGGTGTCCTCCAGCTCGAAGAGCCGCCGCCAGGTATAGAGGAAGTGCTTGGCCGTCAGCGCCTTGCCGTCAGACCACTTGGCGTCCCTGCGGAGGGTGAAGGTGTAGGTCACAGAGCCGTCATAGCTCTCCTCCGTGTCCACGCTCTCCGCCGCCCCGGGGACCAGCACCGCGTGGCCCGTGCCGTCGTCCTCCCAGCGCATCAGATTCTCATAGAGGTGGAAGAGCAGGGTGTCCCCCCCGGCCTGGACGGCCTCCAGCGGATCGGCGCTCCGCTGCCCGGCGGCGGCGCACACCCGCAGGGCAAGCCCCTCCTCCCCCGAGGGCGTCTCGTTCTCCGGCCCCGCGCAGGCCGTCAGCAGCGGCAGCAGCAGCGCCGCGACAAGGGATCGGGATAGCCACTTCTTCATACCAAAAAACTCCTTATAAATCGCCTGTGAGCGGTCATATTTTGTCGATTCAATCTTTAATATCATACCACATCACCCCCCGCCTTGTAAAGCCGCCAGTGAAAAAAGTAACAAAATGATTACAATTTCAGCCCGCCCTCTGCGAACACACAATCGCACGGCCCGATACCCCGCCTGTAGGGCGCGACGACCCCGGCGCGCCGTCCCCCGCCGACCACCGCACCCGCATACGTTTTATACCGCCGATTATTACACGTCGATTATTACACCCTGTAGGGGCGCACACTGTGCGCCCCTACACAAAATAATTTCAAATTTTCTCTTGATATTTGGGCGTCCACATCCTATGGTTATTTATATCAGTGCGCCCGGAAAGCGAGGTGATCATGGGTGCCTTCAAAAATGGGCCGGCCCCCAAAAGGCGAGGAATCCCGTCTGTTGAAAATCAACATGCGTGTCTCTTCCATTGAGGTGCAAAAGGTACAAAAATGTGCCGATGCGTTAGGGATAATGCGGACAGACGCACTTATGCGCGGGATTGACCTTCTTCTGGCGGAGCTGGACGAAAAATAGAGTGCTGGCGGCCCTGAGAAGCTGCACCAACACTCTATCACAACCACCGCCCGAAGGAAAGGAAGTCCGGCCTCTCGCCGGACTTCCTTTTATCAGCACCTCATCACTTCTTCGGCGGCTCCTCGGTGAGGGCCCCGTCCGCCCCCACATACAGGGGGGTGACGGTGTTCTTGGTAAACTTGGCCACGTCCCGCAGGCGGAGCATACTGGGGTAGTCGGTGAGGAGGGTGTAGGCCACGCCCCGGCGCCTGGCCCGGCCGGTGCGGCCGATGCGGTGGACGTAGTACTCGTTCTCCTCCGGCACATCGAAGTTGATCACCGCGTCCACGTCGTCCACGTCGATGCCCCGGGCGGCCACGTCGGTGGCCACGAATACCCGCAGCTTCCCCTCCCGGAACTTGGCCATCACCTTCTCCCGCTTCACCTGGGGGATGTCGCCGTGGATGCACTGGGCGTCCACGCCGTGGAGCTGGAGCAGGTAGGCCGCCCGCTCGGCGTTGCCCTTGGTGTTACAGAAGATCATCACCCGGTCGTAGCCGCCGTAGGCGAGGATCTTCTCCACCGCCTCTATCTTGCCGCTCTGGGGAACCTCTATGCTGTACTGCTGGATGTCGGGCTTGTTCTCCTCGCTGGCCTGGACCGTGATCTCCTCCGCGTCCCGCTGGTAAACCCAAGCGATATCCATCACCTCCCGGCTGATGGTGGCGGAGAAGAGCCCAAGGTTTTTCCGCTTCTTCATCTGGTCCAAAAGGCGGGTCACATCGTGGATGAAGCCCATGTCCAGCATCCGGTCTGCCTCGTCCAACACCACGGTCTCCACCCGGTCCACCCGGACGGTGCGCCGCTTCATGTGGTCGCTGAGCCGCCCCGGCGTGGCCACCACGATCTGGGGCTTTTTCTTCAGCGCGTCGATCTGCCTGCCGATGGGCTGGCCGCCGTAGAGGCAGACCATGCGGATGCCCTCTTTGTAGAGGGCGATCTCCCGCATCTCAGCGGTGATCTGCATGGCCAGCTCCCGTGTGGGAGCCAAAATCACCGCCTGCACATCGGCGCAGTCGGTGCGGATATGCTCAATGATGGGGATGCCGAAGGCGAAGGTCTTACCGGTGCCGGTGGGAGCCTTGGCGGTAACATCCCGCCAGTCCAGCATAGGGGGGATACACCCCGCCTGAACGGGGGTGGAGACGATGTAGCCCCGCTTTTCCAAAGCGCGGAGCATCTCCTCCGACAGCGACAGGCTGTCGAAGCGAACGCCCTGAGTGAATTCCATAACTGACTTCCTCTTTTTACTGTTAAGATTGACTTTTGTTGTTATTGCGTTCAATCATAACACAAAACAGGCGGCGGTGCAATGAGATTTTGTGTCCTGTGGCCTGTCCGGTGCCGCCGCGTCCCGCGGCGGGGGGTACTGCGGCGCAGTACATGGCTTTTTGCGCGCCGTGTTCGGCGCGGGAGGGGACGGGGGTTTCGCCCCCCGGGGCGACCTACTTTTCTCGCGCGAGAAAAGTAGGCAAAAGCGCGCTTAGGTGTCCGCTCAGGCGGGCTTTAGCCCCCGCAGGGGGGCACAGCCCTTATTCGCTCCCCCCTAAGAACCCCAGGACGCGACGCAGCTTTGGTAGACTGGTGCTCGTCCAACCTTGGCACACCCAACGCGGCGGCGGTGGCTCTCGCACGGATAAAGGTATCCTGAAAGCGTCCCCCCGTCTTTAGCCCTGTGATAAACCGCCGCTGCCGCTCTGCCCCCCCTCGCCACGACTTGCCTCCGGGACTTGTGGGTTGTTGCGCTGTTCGTCGTGCGGCAAATGCCGCCGTACTTGCCGGTGATGTTAATATACTCACCCGTAGGGGCGCGCGTTGTGCGCCCGCTCTACCGATACTGTGGTGGTCCGTCAAACCCACCCGTGGGGCGCGACGACCCCGGCACACTGTCCTCCGTTTACCCCCCTCCCGCCGAACATAACACTCTGCATTTCCATTGTATATTGTGAATACACCGCTCCTCCTCTGATAAAAAAATTCAATTGCATAAATATATAGTCGCCACATAACCACATATGTATTTTTGCACAATAGCCAAATAGTCCAAGTGACCAACGTCTAAGTTGTACAAAAATGTGTATTGCATATTCATGCAAATACACGTAATATGTATTCCATACAAGGACAACAGCGGAAAAGATTGGTTTTGGGAGGAAGCTGCTATGAACAAGAGCGACATCAAAAAGATCGTACTGGCCTACTCCGGCGGACTGGATACGTCTGTCATCATCCCTTGGCTGAAAGAGAACTACCCCAACAGCGAGATCATCGCCGTGGCGGGGAACGTGGGGCAGGGGGATGAGCTGGAGGGGCTGGAGGCCAAGGCAATCAAGACCGGCGCCTCCAAGTTCTACGCCCTGGATCTCACCGACGAGATGGTGGACGACGTGATCATCCCCTGTATGCAGGCCGGGGCTATCTACGAGGACTATCTCTTAGGTACCGCCGTGGCCCGGCCCATCATCGCCAAGGGTCTGGTGGAGATCGCCAAGCGCGAGGGCGCCGACGCCATCGCCCACGGCTGCACGGGCAAGGGCAACGATCAGGTGCGATTCGAGCTGGCCATCAAGCACTTCGCCCCCACCATGCCGGTGATCGCCCCTTGGCGGGAGTGGGACATCAAGAGCCGCGAGGAGGAGATCAACTACGCCGAGGCCCACAACGTCCCCCTGAAAATCAGCCGGGAGACCAACTACTCCAAGGACAAGAACCTCTGGCACCTGAGCCACGAGGGTTTGGATTTGGAGGAGCCCGCCAACGAGCCCCAGTACGAGAAGCCCGGCTTCTTGGAGATGTGCGTCAGCCCCATGGATGCCCCGGACACCCCCACCTATATCACCTTGGACTTCGAGCAGGGTGTCCCCGTGGCCTTGGACGGGAAAAAGATGACGTCCAAGGAGATCATCCTCAAGCTCAACGAGCTGGGCGGGAAAAACGGCATCGGCCTTTTGGACATCGTGGAGAACCGCTTGGTGGGCATGAAGTGCCGCGGCGTCTACGAAACCCCCGGCGGCACCATCCTCTACAAGGCCCACCAGATCTTGGAGACCATCTGCTTAGATAAGCTCACCGCCCACAAGAAGCAGGAGTTAGGTGTGTGCTTTGCGGAGCTGGTCTACAACGGGCTGTGGTTCAGCCCCCTGCGGCAGGCCCTCAGCGCCTTTGTGACAGAGACCCAGAAGACCGTCACCGGCCAGGTGAAGCTGAAGCTCTACAAGGGGAACGTGATCAACGCCGGCGTCTCCTCCCCCCACACCCTCTACTTCGAGAACATCTGCACCTTCGGCGAGAGCGACTACAACCAAGCCGACGCCGCCGGCTTCATCAACCTCTGGGGCCTGCCCACCCAGGTCCAGGCCATGGCGGAGATGGGCCTCTTGAAAAAGTAAAAGAAACATGGTATAGTATGGTATCCGATCACGGATTTCGGGCGGGAGATATGTCTTCCGCCCCCTCTGTGTCCATTGGGGAAATTCGTCGGACTGCATGATTATGCAGCCGGCGTTTGGAATATCCAGGAAACGACTATACTATACAAAACAAATACTACAAAAGACGCCGGGAAGGCGCAGGAGGGACGCTATGAAACTTTGGGGCGGCCGGTTCCGCAAGGAGACGGATACTCTGGTCAACGACTTCAATTCCTCGATCCATATCGACGAGCGGATGGTCCGCGAGGACATCACCGGCAGCATGGCCCACGCCGCCATGCTGGGCGACTGCGGCATCATCAGCAAGGAGGACGTGCGGCAGATTATTGACGGGCTCAAGGGCATCCTCGCCGACGTGGAGGCCGGGAAGATCGAGCTCTCCGCCGAGGCGGAGGACGTCCACATGAACGTGGAGTCCCTGCTCACCGAGCGCATCGGCGAGGCGGGCAAGCGCCTGCACACCGCCCGCAGCCGCAACGATCAGGTGGCCGTGGACCTGCGGCTCCATCTGAAGCGGGAGATCGGGGAGATCATCACCCTGATTCTGAACTTCGAGAAGGTCCTCCTGCGGCAGGCCCGGGCCCACCAGAGCACCGTGATGCCCGGCTACACCCATATGCAGCGGGCCCAGCCCATCTCCTTTGCCCAGCACCTGCTGGCCTACGCCGCCATGCTCTGCCGGGACGTGACCCGCTTGGAGGACTGCCGGAAGCGGATGGACCAGAGCCCCTTGGGCTGCGGCGCCTTGGCCGGCACCACCTACCCCATCGACCGCTGGCAGACTGCCAAGGAGCTGGGCTTCTCCTCCCCCACCTCCAACAGCTTGGACGGCGTCAGCGACCGGGACTATGTGATCGAGCTGCTCAGCGCGCTGTCCCTCATCATGATGCACCTGAGCCGCTTTGCCGAGGAGACCATCCTCTGGTGCTCCTGGGAGTTTAAGTTCGTGGAGCTGGACGATGCCTACTCCACCGGCTCCTCCATCATGCCCCAGAAGAAGAACCCCGATGTGGCGGAGCTGGTCCGGGGCAAGACCGGCCGGGTCTACGGCGATCTCATGAGCCTGCTGGCCACCATGAAGGGCCTGCCCCTGGCCTACAACAAGGACATGCAGGAGGACAAGGAGCCAATCTTCGACGCTGTGGACACCGTAAAGCTCTGCCTGCCGGTATTCGCCGGGATGATCGACACCATGCGCGTCCTCCCCGAGAACATGCGCCGGGCCGCCGCCGTGGGCTTCATCAACGCCACCGACTGCGCCGACTACCTGGTGAAGAAGGGGATGCCCTTCCGGGACGCCCACGCGGTGGTGGGCAACCTGGTCTACTACTGCGGCGAGCACAAGATCTGTCTGGAGGACCTGTCCCTCAACGAGCTGAAGGACCACTCCCCCCTCTTCGAGGAGGACGTGTATGAGGCGTTGAAGCTGGAGGTCTGCATGGACCAGCGCAGCAGCTACGGCGGCCCCGCCTTGGCGGAGACCACCCGCCAGATCAACGAGGTGGAAAGTTTTATCGCCTCGCGGCTCGCTTGAAGACCGCTTCGCTGGGGCTTCAAGCGAAGGGGGTTGCAGCCGCCTGCGTCGCACTCGCTTACGCTCGCACGCAGCGCAGCCGTTGGCGGCTTTGCCGCTTACGGATGCGGCGTACCCCTTGCGGGTGCTTGTCGGCTGAGAGGTATTTTTT
>CANPBB010000050.1 GCA_947572235.1 uncultured Clostridia bacterium | reverse complement strand
TGGTGCGCCTCTCCGGCTTCTCCCACGGCACCGATGTGTGGCTGGGCAACGCCCGGGAGCTGATCTTGGACGGCACCGCCAGCGTTACGGAGACAGTGGGATGCCGGGATGACATCATGCTGTATCTCATCTCCATGGGGCTGGACCCCAAGATGAGCTTTAAGATTATGGAGTCTGTGCGGAAGGGCAAGGTGAAGAAGGGGGGCTTTGAGGAGGGCTGGGAGGAGGCCATGCGGGAGCACAAGGTGCCCGGCTGGTACATCGAGTCTCTGGCCAAGATAGGCTATCTGTTCCCCAAGGCCCACGCGGTGGCCTATGTGATGATGGCTTTCCGCATCGCTTGGTTTAAGGTGCACAGGCCCTTGGCGTTCTACGCTACCTTCTTTACCGTCCGGGCCAAGGCCTTTGACGCGGAGTTCTGCTGCGCGGGGCTGGAGGCGGTGAAGCGGAAGATCCTCTCCATTCAGAACAACAAGGAGGCCTCCGCCGTGGAGCAGGATTTAGCGACTACGCTGGAGGTATGCTATGAGTTCTACCGCCGGGGGTTCCACTTCAAGACCATCGACATCTACCGCTCCGAGGCCATCAAGTTTTTGGTGGACGGCGATGGGCTGATCCCACCCTTTACCTCCGTCCACGGCTTGGGCGAGGCGGCGGCGCTGGACACGGTGGAGAAGCGGGCGGGGAAGGAGTTTATCTCCATTGAGGAATTCTCTATGTGCTGCAACAAGCTCTCCAAAACGCATATTGAACAGCTGAAGGCCTTGGGGGCCTTCGCGGGAATGGCGGAGACCAGCCAGATCACACTATTTTAATTCGCGTGAAATCTGTGGATTTCACGCGAGGGGGGAATAGGGATTTCGTTTGAAATCCTTGGATTTCAAACTTGGATTTGATTGACGGGGGGCTTTTTTTCGGGAAGCGCCGGGGGCGATTCCCGAAAAAAGGTTCAAACCGAGCGCGGTTTGCAGGGTGTTTTTCCGAAAACGCGGTTTCCGGAAAAACGATTTTAGTTTATTTCGCGCCGCAGGCGCGAAACTCTGCCGAGGGCTTTTTGGTTTTGCAGAGCAAAACCATTTGCTGAAATGATAGAAACGGAGAGGACAACATGAAGCGGATTGGGTTGTGGGGAGGTCTTTTGGTGCTGGCGCTGCTGCTCACTGCCTGCGTGGGGGAGTATTCCCCGGTGTATGAGGTGGAGTATGATGGCGAAACCTATACGGTTGACAGTGAGAAGCAGACCATTATCCATGGCGGTACGACAGTTCAGATGGAGTGGAGCAGGACAGGCGGCGGTTCTGAGGTGACCTTCGTCTACCCTGACGGTTCCACCTACCGGTGGAGACAGAACGACGGATTCGGCGCCGGCGGCGGCAGCGAGGACTATGCCCCGGAGCAGGGCATGGACGCGCAGACTCTGCTGGCGGTGATGGACCAGCATAGAACGGACAGACGGAGCCCACGCTGGGGGAGCAATCCGCTGCTGGGGTTGGTGCTGATTGTCTTGGGGGCGGTCAACCTCGTGTTTCCCAAGGAGCTGTGGTTCCTTCGGTACGGCTGGCGCTATAAGAACGCCGAACCCTCCGAGATGGCGGTCTGGCTGCCCCGGGTCGGCGGCGGCATTGCTGTTCTTGTAGGGCTGGTTCTGCTGTTCGTCTGAGGGAAATTCCTAATGTCTCGTTCCCCACTTCTAATTGAAAAAACGCTCTTGACAAAACTACAAAAATACGGTATAAGCTACTCGGATGAATATACCAACGATTGACAGGAGACCAGTATGAAAGACGTGTTTGTAACCGATTCTATCCGCTATGTGGGCGTGGACGACAGGACCATTGATCTGTTTGAGAGCCAGTATAAGGTGCCGAACGGGGTGTCCTACAACTCCTATGTGATCTTAGATGACAAGGTGGCCGTTATGGACACCGTGGATCGTCGGGCCACGGTGGCGTGGCTGGAGAAGCTGGAGGGCACGTTGCAGGGCCGCCGGCCGGACTATTTGGTGGTCCATCACATGGAGCCCGACCACGCCGCCAACATTCAGACCTTGGCGGAGCGGTATCCCAGCATGCAGATCGTGGGAAACGCCAAGACCTTTGCTATGATGCAGCGGTTTTTCACCTTTGACCTCTCCGGCCGCGCGGTGGAGGTGAAGGAGGGGAGCACACTCTCTCTGGGGAGCCACACGCTGACCTTCGTCATGGCGCCTATGGTCCACTGGCCGGAGGCCATGGTCTCCTATGAGTCCAGCGAGAAGATCCTCTTCTCCGCCGACGGCTTTGGCAAATTTGGCGCTTTGGATGCCGATGAGCCTTGGGAGGACGAGGCGCGGCGGTACTATCTGAACATCGTGGGCAAGTACGGCGCCCAGGTCCAGGCCCTTCTGAAGAAGGCGGCGGCTCTGGATATCGCCATGATCTGTCCCCTCCACGGGCCGGTGCTGAGGGAGAATTTGGGCCACTACATCGGCCTCTACGACAAGTGGAGCCGGTATGAGCCGGAGATTGAGGGCGTGTTTCTCGCCTATGCTTCCATCCATGGCAACACCGCGCAGGCCGCCCGGTTTATGGCCGGGGAGCTGAAGCACCGGGGGGTGCAGGTGAAGTGTGCCGATGTGAGCCGAGCGGACATGGCCCAGTGTGTGGCGGACGCCTTTACCTACAGCCGCATGATCTGCGCCGCCTCCAGCTACGATGGGGGACTGTTCCCGCCGATGGAGGACTTCCTCCACCACCTGCGCGCCAAAACCTATCGGAACCGGAAGGTGGCCATTGTGGAGAACGGTACTTGGGCACCCTCCGCCGGTAAGGTGATGGGGGAGATCTTGGGGGCCATGAAGGATGTGGCCATCTGTGAGAAGCAGGTGACGATTCCTTCGGCGGTGAAGGTACCTACAGAGGCGGCGCTGCGGGAGCTGCTGGATGCGCTGCTGGATATGTGAGACAACAAAAGAACAGGACCGTCGGAAGAAATTTCCGGCGGTCCTGTTTTGTCAGATGAGAGATAGAGGGCGCTGTTCTCCCACTAAATATGATGATCGTTACCGTGCGGGGATGCTGGGTCAGCGGAGGGGAGGAACGAGATGAAGATTCCTTTTGGCTGCTTTTTAAGAATAAGAAAAAGTGATTTACTCGATGCCCAGTTGGACCCATAGGTCGCTGTACAGTGCTTGGGTCTCCGAGGGGAGGGCGTTGTAGGGCTCACAGCGGGAGAGGACGTCGGCGGGGGCGGCCATGACCTTGTAGAGCATGGGGTCCAGCGGCTCGCCGTTCTGCTCCTCGTAGTAGGCCGGGTACTGCTCCAGCGCCTCGGCGTTGGGGGAGGCGTACCAGATGAAGTCCATGTTGGCAAGGCTGGACTCCGTCTTGCACAGGAAGTTGATCCAAGCCTCCGCCTCCTCCTTGTGCTCCGCGTCCTTCAGGACGCACATGGCGTCCACAAACCAGTTGCTGCCCTCCTTGGGCACCACGAAGCGCAGGTCGGAGTTGTTCATATACATGGACAGGAAGTCGCCGGCGTAGTAGGTGCAGATGGCGGTTTCGCCGCTCTCCATCTTGTCATAGAGCTGGTCCATGAAGAAGCCTTGGTAGGCCCCGCTGCTCTTGGCGTCGCTGAGGAGCTGGTAGGCCTCCTCGATCTCCGCCTCGTCGGTGGTGTTCACCGAGTACCCCAAGTAGAGGAGGGCCGCGCCGATGGCGTCCCGGGGGTTGCCGATCATGCCGATGCTGCCGGCGTATCTGCCGCTGTCGGTAAAGAGGACGCTCCAGCTGTCAATCTCCTCCTCCACGATGGCGGAGTTGTAGATGATGCCCAAGGTGCCCCAAGTGTAGGGGACGGAGTACTTGTTCTCCGGGTCGTAGGGGAGGTTCTTGTACTGATTGTCAATCAGGGAGAAGTTGGGGATGTTGCCGAAATTCAGTTCGGCCAGCATATCCTCCGCAATCATCTGGGCGATCATGTAGTCAGAGGGGACGATCACGTCGTAGTCCGCGCCGCCCTGCTTGATGAGGGCGTACATGGTCTCGTTGCTCTCGGCGGTGGCGTAGTTGACGGTGATGCCCGTCTCCTTCTCAAAGGCGGTGATCAGGTCCGGGTCGATATTTTCGCCCCAGCCGCAGACATTCACCACCCGACCGCTCTTCTTGGAGCAGCCGGTGAGGGAGAGGGTCAGAACCATGGACAGGGTAAGCAGAAAGGCAAGTGTTTTTTTCAATGAAGGGTTCCTCCTATATAAGTTAAAATATGGGCGGGGTGAGAGATCAGGCCTGCCAGGCCTTCAGCGCCCTCTCCTGCCGGGCCTCCCGGATGTTGACGATCACAAGCAGGATCAGCACCGTGATAAAAAGCAGGGTGGAGATGGCGTTGATCTTGGGGCTGATGCGCTTTTTGGTCATGCCGTAGACCACCATGGCCAAGGTGGAGGCGGAGGAGCCGGCGGTGAAGTAGGAGATCACGAAGTCGTCCACGCTCATGGTGAAGGCGATCAGCGCCCCGGATACCACACCGGGCTTGATCTCCGGCAGCACCACCTTCCAGAAGGCCTGCATCCAAGTACAGCCCAAGTCCTGGGCGGCGTCCACCAAGTTCTTGTCCATCTGCCGGAGCTTGGGCATGATGGAGAGGATCACATAGGGGATGTCGAAGGTGATGTGGGCGATCAGCAGCGTGCCGAAGCCCATATGGAGCTTGACCGGCAGGGTGATGAAGCTCTGGGCCCCGTTCAGGTAGTCCGCTACAGGCTGCCAGGCGGCGAAGAAAGCCACAAACAGCAGGCACAGCGACACGCCGGTGACAATGTCCGCGTTGGTCATGGGGATGCTGTTCACCGTCATCAAAGGGGTGCGCCAGCGCTTTTTCATGTTATAGAACCCCACCGCGGCAAAGAGGCCCACCGCCGTGGCTGCCAGCGTAGCGATGAGGGATACCAGCAGTGTGGTGCTGAGGGCGTTGATAATATCCCGGTCCTGGAACAGCTCCAGATACCAGCGGAAGGTGAAGCCCTGCCACACGGTGCGGCTCTTGGAGTCGTTGAAGGAGAAGACGATCAGCACGAAGATGGGGGCGTAGAGAAAGAGGAATACCAGCGCCATAAAGAGGCGGGAGAGGGGGGAGGTCCTTGTCTTCATAGCATCACCGCCTGTTCCTCGCCCTCACCGAAGCGGTTCATCACCGCCATGCAGACGATAACCACCACCATCATCACCAAGGAGATGGCGCTGCCCAAGTAGGGGTTGTAGGCCATGCCGGTGAACTGCGTCTCGATGAGATCGCCCAGCAGCAGCTGGTTCTTGCCGCCTAAGAGCTGGGAGATGGCGAAGGTGGACACCGACGGCACAAATACCATGGTGATCCCCGAGAGCACGCCGGAGAGGCTGAGGGGGAAAACCACCTTGCGGAACACCCGGAGGGTATCCGCCCCCAAGTCCCGTGCGGCCTCCAGGAGGCTGTTGTCCAGCTTCACGATTACCGAGTAGATGGGCAGCACCATGAAGGGCAGGTAGTTGTACACCATCCCTAACACCACCGCGCCGGGGGTGTTGATCATGTGGAAGAAGGTCATATCCGTGCTCCGCTTGGCGAACAGGGCAAGTTGGGTGCCCAGCTCCCCGTTGAGCCAAGCTAAAGGGCCGCTGTTCAGAGCGGCGCATAGGCTGTTCAGTCCGCCGTTGATCAGGTTTCCCAGGTCGATGATGCCCACGGCGGCAAAGAGCCGGTTTAAGAGGCCCTTGTCCTCTAAAATGGACATCCAGGAGTAGGTCCGCAGGAGGAAGTTCATCCACATGGGCAGCATGATGAGCATCATGGCCACCCGCTGCACACCGGCGGTCTCCCGGGCCAGCACGTAGGCCAAGGGGTAGCCGATGAGCAGGCACAGCAGTGTGGCGATCAGCGCCAGATAGAAGGAGCGGGAGAACACCACCGCGTAGTCCCCCATATGGGCGAAGTTCTCCAAGGTAAAGCCGCCATCGGCGGAGGAGAAGGCGTAGACCACCACCAGCACGATGGGGGCTACCACGAAGAGGGCCATCCACACCACGTAGGGAAGGGCAAAGAGGCTCCGTCTATTCCGCATGGCCCGCCTCCTCCTCGTCCTCCTCGTCCAAGAGGGTGACGTCGCCGATCTCGTCGTACTCCTCGGAGTAGGAGGAGTAGTCGCCGAACATGCCGGAGTAGGCGCTCTTGTGCATGATATGGATGTCGTCGGGGTTCAGCACGATGCCGATGGTCTCCCCCACGTCGTGGAAGTCTGTGGTTTGGATCAGCCACTTGTAGCCCTTGAAGTCCACGATGGTATCGTAGTGGACGCCCTTGAAGGTGACGGCGGTGACGGTGCCCTTCAGCTGTCCCTTGTCCACGGGAACAATGTCCACGTCCTCGGGCCGGATGACCACGTCCACCGGCTCCATGGGGGCGAAGCCCTTATCTAAGCACTTGAACTTCCGGTTGAAGAACTCCACCACGTAGTCCTCGTGCATCACGCCGTCCAGGATGTTGGACTCCCCGATGAAGTCTGCCACGAAGGCGTTCTTGGGCTCGTTATAGATGTCCTCGGGGCGGCCGATCTGCTGGATTTTGCCCTGATCCATCACCACAATAGTGTCGGACATGGCCAAGGCCTCCTCTTGGTCGTGGGTGACATAGATAAAAGTAATCCCCATCTGCTGCTGAATCCGTTTCAGCTCGCTCTGCATGTCCTTTCTGAGGCGCAGATCCAAGGCGCCCAGAGGCTCGTCCAGAAGCAGTACCTTGGGGCGGTTCACCAGGGCCCGGGCGATGGCCACCCGCTGCTGCTGTCCGCCGGAGAGCTCAGTGATCCGGCGGTTCTCGAACCCCTTGAGGCTCACCACTGAGAGCATTTCCAGCACCCGTTCCCGGATCTCGCTCTCCGGGAGCTTGACCTTTCGCTTCACGGGTTTTCCCGCGGCGTTGGTCTCCTCAACCGTCTTGGGAATCCTTAGGCCGAAGGCCACATTCTCAAAGACGTTCAGGTGGGGGAAGAGGGCGTAGCGCTGAAAAACGGTATTCACCTGCCGCAAATGGGGGGGAATATCATTCATCCTCACCCCGTCGAACAGCACTTCTCCCGCCGTAGGCGTGGTGAAGCCGCCAATGATGCGCAAGGTGGTCGTCTTGCCGCAGCCACTGGGTCCAAGCAGTGTGAGGAACTCACTATCGTTAATGTACAGATTGATGTTATCGAGAACCAGCTCGTCGTCAAACGCCATGGAGCATCCCATTAGGCGAATCAACTCTTTGGACATTATCCTCCCCCGTTCTTTTGTTGTATTTTTTATCTTAGAACATAGAAAATCGCCTGTTTTTCCTGAGTACTTTTCCCCGGGAAAAACAGGCAAGGTAAATATATAGGAAATATGGGGAATTGTCAATAGCGTTGGGGGAAATTTTTTAATTAGGAATGAGGAATGGATGTGTCCAGCGGAGCTGGATGACCTGGATTGTGCCGACGGAAGGAGAACATTTGCTCTCTCCTGAAACAAAGGTACCCTATTCTTCCCATTTTTCTTCCCATTTTCCACTCGGGATAATTGAAATCCGCCCAGCTCTGCTGGACTTCAAAATAATTCCTAATTTTTAGGAAAGTATTTCGCCGCGAAGGGAACGGTTTCTACTTGAAAGGCTTGGCCGCGGAGATATTCTAATACTCCGGCTTCGGTGGGAAAGTCGAAGCGGAGGTAGCAGCTGTAGAGGGCTTGGCGGGTCTCGTTGTAGCGGCGGTTGATTTCGCCGCGGCCATATTTGCCGTCGCCTAAGAGGGGACAGCCGATGTGGGACAGGCTGGCGCGGATCTGGTGGGTGCGGCCGGTGAGGAGTTCGGCCTCCACTAAGCTCAGTTCCCCGCGGGTCTCTATGGTGCGGTAGAGGGTGATGGCGGTTTTGCCGCCGGGGACGGGGCGGCGGTGGACCTTTACCTCGTTTTTGGCATCATCCTTCAGGAGAAAGCACTCGATGCGGCCCTCGGCCGGGTTGGGGCGGCCTACGGTGACGCAGAGGTATCGCTTGGTGATCTCGCGGTTTCGGATCTTGTCGTTTAGGATGCGCAGGGCCTCGGCGGTCTTGGCGGCGATGACGATGCCGCCGGTGTTTCGGTCGATCCGGTTGCAGAGGGCCGGGGTGAAGGCGTTCTCCCAGCGGGGGTTCCACTCCCGCTTCTGGTAGAGGTAGGCGCAGATGTGGTTGATGAGGGTGTTGACCTTCTCCGTCTCGTTGGCGTGGACCACCACGCCGGGGCGCTTGTCCAAGAGGAGGATGTGCTCGTCCTCGTAGAGGATGGTCAGCTGGGGCTTAAAGAGGGTGAGAAACAGGTTGTCCTCACGGGGGGTGTCGAAGAACTCGTCGTTGATGTAGAGCTGGAGCACGTCCCCGGTCTGGAGGCGCTGGTCCCGCTGGCACCGTTGGCCATTGCATTTGATGCGCTTGATGCGGATATACTTTTGCAGCAGAGCAGGGGGAAGCAGGGGCAGGGCCTTGGACACAAACCGGTCCAGCCGCTGTCCCGCGTCGTTTTTTCCGATGGCCAGCTCTCTCATAGCCGCTCCTGACGCCGGGTGGAGAGCTTGAAGACCTTGGCTGTGCTGTCCGAGCGGTTCCAAATGGAGTGGGGGGTCATGCCGTCTACAAACAAAGACTCGTCCTGCTTGACGGTGATTTTACGGTCTCCTAAGACGACTTGGACCTCGCCCTCCGCTACCAAGAAGATGTGGTCCTCCGGGTGGGTGTGACTGCCCTCCGGTCCGCCGCCGCCGGGCTGGATATAGGCCACGGCGCCCCACTGGAGCGCGCCGCCCCCATAGAAGAGTTTTTTGGCGGAAAAACTCTTGTGGCCGGGCGGTGTCATAAACGTTTCCACGGTGCAGGCCCCCTTTGCGTTTTGCTTCATTTTGGCGGTCTTGCCCGCCTGTCATTCTATTGTAAGCGGAATTTGAAAATTTTGCAAGAAAAATCGGAAAAAGTATTTGACAACGGGAGAAACATCCACTATAATACTAATCGTGTCTTTGCGAGGTGTGCTATGCTTCTAAGTGTAAAAAAGATCATCAACGCCCCCGGAGAGGGACAGGACTTCCGCTTTGAGCTGGACCTGTCCGATGTGGAATTCGGCGGCTTGTACCCAATCGACCGTCCGGTGGTGGTAACCGGCGGCGTGCGGAACATTGCGGGGATGCTCCTCCTACAGTTCGAGGCCAGCACAGTGCTGCGTCTGGTATGCGACCGCTGCGCAAAGCCGTTTTCCCGGGAGAAGGCCGTCCGATGTGAGTATATGCTCTCCGAGGAGGCCGAGGACGAGGAAAACGACAACATCGTTTTAATCGAAAACGATGCGGTGGACGTGGGCGATTTGGCCAAGACGGCATTCATTTTGGATATGGACACAAAGAACCTCTGCCAAGAGGACTGCAAGGGGCTGTGCCCCAAGTGCGGAGCCAATCTCAACCAAGGGAGCTGCGGCTGTCAGAAAAGAGACGTGGACCCCCGATTGGCTGTGCTTGCCAAACTCTTGGAAGAGAAGGAATGAAAAAACAAAATCCATTGATATAGGAGGTGTCATACATGGCAGTCCCCAAGGGTAAAGTCTCCAAGGCAAGACGTGACAAGCGCCGCAGCTCCCACTGGAAGCTGGCGGTGCCCGGTCTGGTCAAGTGCCCCAAGTGCGGTGCTATGCGCCTGCCCCATAGAATGTGTCAGGAGTGCGGTACGTACAATGGCCGTCAGGTCAAGGTTGTTGATGCTGCTGACTAAAAAAGAAGAAGGCCGCAGGGCCTTCTTCTTTTTTTGTCGTTGGGGAGGGGGAGACGGGGGACGGTGTGCCGGGGGCGGCGCGGCCGATGGGGGATATCGGGGGTGCGGTTGGAAGCGGGGAACGGGCCGGTGGGGACACCGGCCCCTGCGGGCGGGTGGTAGGGGGCGCCTGCGGGGAATCCCTTCACCGCCTTGGGGCGGTTGGCTTTGAGACACGCCTGCGGGCGCAGCCTTTGGCAAGGGAGGCGGGGCGCAAAGCGGCGTGGCCGTTTGGCTTGGTGTGGTGGGTGTCGGGAGAGCGGGTGCACATTGTGCGCCCCTACGGAGTGTGCAACCGATATTATCGGAAGGCACGGCGGTATTTGCTGCGCCGGGTCAGCGATTTGGCCTCTAAGTTCCGGAGGCAAGTCGAAGCGAGGCAGGCAGAGCGGCAGCGGATGTTTACAGCATGGCTAAAGACGGGGGGATGCTTTCAGGACACCTTTATTTGTGCGGGAGTCACCGCCGCCGCGTCCGAAGCGCCAAGCTGAAAATCAAGCACCAGTCTGCCGAAACAGCGTCGTAACCTGGGGTTCTTAGGGGGGCGGGCGTAAGGACTGTGCCCCCGGAAGGGGGCTAAAGTCCGCCGGCCCGTCCCCCTAAGCGCGCTTTTGCTGACTTTTCTCGCGTGAGAAAAGTCAGTCGCCCGGGAGCGAACCCCCCGTCTCCTGTCCCCGCGTGGGGGACGCGCCAAGGCTGAGGCGCCGTTCGCCGCCTTTTGGAAGTTTCCCTTGAATTATTAGGAAAAATTCAGTATACTATTTTGCGTATACTATCATAAATAACTCCCCAATGGGAAAATAAAAAGGAGCGCCTATGAGCACCATCATCACCTCCCTTGATCCCTGCTCGCCCGCACAGCGGGCGGGCGTCCGCTGTGGAGAAAAGCTGATCGCTATCAACGGGCATACTGTCACCGATGTGCTGGACTACCGCTTCTTCGGTTATGATTCCAGCTTGGAGCTGGTGCTGGAGAGCGAGGGGGGGCAGCGCCGCACCCTCCGGGTGAAAAAAAGCGAGGGGGAGGAGCTGGGCCTCAACTTTGACACCTATTTGATGGACAATCCCATGCCCTGCTCCAATCACTGCCTGTTCTGTTTTGTGGACCAGATGGCTCCCAACATGCGCTCCACTCTCTATTTTAAGGATGATGACGCCCGGTTAAGCTTTTTGATGGGCAACTATATCACCCTCACCAACCTCTCTGACCGGGAGGCGGCGCGGATTGTGGAGCTGCGGATCAGCCCTATCAATGTCTCTGTCCACGCCACGGACCCCAAGCTCCGGTGTACCCTCTTGGGGAACAAGGACGCCGGGAAAAGCTTGGAGACGATGCGCGCTTTCGGGGCGGCGGGGATTGCCATGAATGGGCAGATCGTGGTCTGTCCGGGGTGGAATGACGGTGAGCAGCTGCAAAAGACCATGGCGGATATGGAGGAGATGGGCTTTGTCAGCTGTTCCGTGGTTCCGGTGGGGCTTACCAAGTACCGGCAGGGGCTGTGCAAGCTCCGGCCGGTGGAGCGGTCGGAGGCCCAAGCGATCATCGCCATGGTGGAGGAGTTCGGGGCGCAGTGCCTTCAACGGTACGGGGAGCGGCGGTTCTTCTGCTCCGATGAGCTGTATTTAAAGGCTGGCCTGCCTCTGCCGGAGGAGGGTTTTTATGAGGGCTATGTCCAGCTGGAGAACGGCGTGGGGATGGTCCGCAGTCTGATGGAGGAGTTTCGAAGGGGATTGAAGCTGTCGGAGGCGCCGGCGGGGGAGAGACGGGTGGCCTTGGCCACGGGGGTGTCCTGCGCTCCGTTTCTCCGGGAGCTGTTAGGGGAGCTGACGGCGCGGTATCCGAAGGTGCAGGGGACGGTGTACCCCATTGTCAACGATTTCTTCGGCCACACCATTGATGTGGCGGGGCTGGTCACTGCCGGGGACTTGATCCGGCAGCTGACGCCCCACAGGGAGGAGCTGCCGGACAGGCTGCTGCTGCCGGTGAACATGCTGCGCCACGGGGGGGACGTGTTTTTGGACGACCTCCGTGTAAACGATGTAGAGGCGGCGCTGGGCGTAAAGGTCCGCGTTGTGGAGCAGGACGGGTTCGATCTGCTGGACGGGATCTTGGAGGAGTGACAGGGATGGAGGAGAAAAATTTACAGGAGGTCATGGAGCTGATCAACAGGATTGCCGAAGGCGAGTACGATCCGCCGGAGCCGGAGGACGTGGCGGAGGTGAACCGCCTCACCGGTCAGGACTGGACGGCGGAGGACCTGCGGCTGATCTGCTGTGAGTACTGGAGCCACAACTCCTTGGAGGAGACCGCCTATCAGTTGATCCACGGGGACCTTCCGGTTGTGCGGGAGACCGATTTGGCCTTCTGGCGCGCCAAGAGCGGTGCGGCGCTGGACGCTGCCGCGGTGTATCGGAAATACTGCACCGGCGGCGCCATGAAGGCCCTGGAACCCCTGCCCATGGAGGAGATTCTGACCGCCGTCCGCGCCCTCCCCGGCTGGAAGGAGTACGAGCGGGCGGAGGACGAGAAGGACCGCCGCTTCGACTGCGAGAGCCAAGCGGAATACTGGAGCGACACCCACTTCTGGTTGTTCCCCTACGGCAAGGACGAAACCGTGCAGATGGTAAGGCTCTCCTGCCACAATATGAGCGACGAGCAGATGCAAATTTTGATCGACCTCATGGCACAGTTTGACTGTTCGGAACAGTATCGAGAAGAGGAAGAGATTGACGAGGAAGAAGAGCCCTTTGAATAACCCCATTAAAAATTCTTTTTGATACTTTTCCCCTTTGGGGATGCACTCCGCCAAGATTTTGCCGTGCAAAGTCAAGAGCCGTTGCAGTCTTAATAAGAAAAAGTATGTATACCTTAAAGGAGTATGTCTCATGCCAAAACCGATTATTGCGATTGTAGGGCGGCCCAATGTGGGGAAGTCCCTGCTGTTCAACAAGCTGGTGGGCCGGCGGCTGTCCATTGTGGAGGATACCCCTGGCGTCACCCGGGACCGTATCTATGGGGAGAGCGACTGGAACGGCCGGCGGTTCACCCTGATTGACACCGGGGGCATCGAGCCGCGGACCGATGGGGAGATTCTGTCCTTCATGCGGGAGCAGGCGGAGATTGCCATCCGGCATGCCAATGTGATTGTCTTTCTTACCGATATCAAAACCGGTGTCACCGCCTCGGATCAGGAGGTGGCGAACCTGCTGCTGCGCAGCGGAAAGCCGGTGGTGCTGGCGGTGAACAAGGTGGATCAGGGGCAGAGCCCGGAGATCTATGAGTTTTACAACTTGGGGATGGGGGACCCTATCGCCGTCTCCGCTGTCCACGGCCACGGCACCGGGGACCTTTTGGATGAGTGCGTCAAATACTTCCCCCCCGCCGATGCCGACGAGGAGGCGGAGGATGACGCCATTCAGGTGGCGATTATCGGCAAGCCCAATGTGGGGAAGTCGTCGCTGACCAACCGGATTTTGGGGCAGGAGCGGGTCATTGTCTCCGATGTAGCCGGAACCACGCGGGACGCCATCGACTCCCGGTTTGAGAACGAGCAGGGCAAGTATGTGTTTATTGACACCGCCGGGATGCGGAAGAAGGCCAAGGTGGACGAGGCCATTGAGCGGTACAGCGTCCTGCGGGCCCAGATGGCCATTGAGCGGTCTGACGTGTGTCTGATTTTGATTGACGCCCAAGAGGGCGTCACCGAGCAGGACACCAAGGTGGCCGGTATGGCCCATGAGGCGGGGAAGGCCAGCATCATTGTGGTGAACAAGTGGGACTTGGTGGAGAAGGACGGCAAGACCATGGACCGGATGCGGGAGGATATCCGCCGGGATCTGGGGTATATGACCTACGCCCCTATCCTGTTTATCTCCGCCCTCACCGGGCAGCGGGTGCCTCGGCTCTTTGAGCTGATCAACTACGTCAACAACCAAGCGGCCACCCGGATTACCACAGGGATGCTGAACAATGTCTTGGCCGACGCCCAGACCCGGGTGCAGCCCCCTACGGACAAGGGGCGGCGGCTGAAGATCTACTATGTCACACAGGCGGGGGTGAAGCCTCCCCACTTTATCTTCTTCTGCAACGACGCACGGTTGTTCCACTTCTCCTACCAGCGGTATTTAGAGAACCAGCTGCGCAGTACCTTCGGGCTGGAGGGGACGCCCATCAAGATTACCATTCGACAAAAGGGCGACAAGGAGGGGTAGATATGTATGATAAACTGACAGAGCTTTTCCGTCCGATCTACACGTTCATTATGGCGGTGGGCATTGCGCAAAGTCTGGCATGTTTTGCCGTGGCTGCGGCTGCCGCCTATTTTCTGGGGTGCTTCAACGGGGCGGTGATCGTCTCCAAGTATATCCTCCACGATGACGTCCGTACCCACGGCAGCGGCAACGCGGGGCTGACCAATTTCTACCGCACCTTTGGCGGACCCTTGACTCTGGTGGTCATCCTGTGCGATGTGATCAAGGCGGTTCTGGCTGTCTGGATCGGTGTTCTGGCCATCTATTTCTCCATGGGGTGTCTTCCTCAACATGTGATCTACGGCAAGTATTGGGCGGGTCTCTGGTGTCTCTTGGGCCACATGTTCCCCTGTATGTTCCACTTCAAAGGGGGGAAGGGCATCCTCTCTGGAGGCACCATTGCCATTATGATTGACTGGCGGGTGGCGCTGGTGGTATGGGGAGGATTTATCGTCCTTACCGTTTTGACCAAATATGTGTCCTTGGGTTCCTGCTGGGCCGGGGCCACCTTTCCCATTGCTACCTTTATGTTCCATCCGGGTACCCCGGCGGCGGAGCCGGTGATTGTGGCGCTGTCGATAGTGATCGGGGGGCTCATTTTGTACATGCACCGGGGGAACATCCATCGTCTGATCACGGGGACGGAGAATAAGTTCCACTTGAAAAAAAAGACATAGGGAGGGCCGCGGAGATGAAGATTACCGTCTTAGGCAGCGGGGCTTGGGGGACCGCTTTGGCAATGGTTTTAGTGGGCAATAACCACGATGTAACCCTGTGGAGCCACCGGGAGAAAATGACCGAGGCGCTGCGGACCGGAAAGGAGAGCCCCAGGCTGGGGGGCGTGGCCCTGCCGGCGGGGCTTCAGTACACCAGCGGCTTGGAGAGCCTGCCGGAGAGTGAGATGGTGGTGTTTGCCACGCCGTCTTTTGCTGTGCGGGAGACCGCCCGGCTGGCCGCTCCCCACCTGCGGGAGGGGGCGGTGCTTGTGTCGGTGACCAAGGGTATTGAGCCGGACACCGGGCTGCGGATGACGCAGATTATTGATCAGGAGACAGGGCGCAGATGTAAAGTGGTTGCCCTTTCCGGCCCTTCCCACGCAGAGGAGGTAGGGCGTCAGCAGCCCACCGGTGTGGTGGCGGCCTGCGCGGATCTGTCTGCGGCGGAGCTGGTGCAGGAGGCCTTTATGTGCCGCTATTTTCGCGTGTACACCAACACGGATATTTTAGGTGTGGAGCTGGGCGGGGCGCTGAAAAATGTCATTGCCCTCAGCTGCGGCGTTACCGACGGCATCGGCTTGGGGGACAATATCAAGGCGCTGATGATGACACGGGGTATGACGGAGATGGCCCGCTTGGGCGTGGCCCTCGGGGGTCGGTCGGACACCTTTGCCGGACTCTCCGGCATGGGGGATTTGATTGTCACCTGTACCTCCATGCATTCCAGGAACCGCCGGGCGGGCATCTTAGTGGGGATGGGGTGCAGCGCGGCGGAGGCCATGGAGCAGGTGGGCGCGGTAGTAGAGGGTTACTACGCCGCCAAGAGCGCCTGTGAGCTGGCAAGGAAGGCCGGGGTGGAGATGCCCATCTGCCGCGCAGCCCATCAGGTGCTGTACGAGGGGAAGTCGGTGCACCTTGTGGTGGATGAGCTGATGAACCGGGACCGGAAGCATGAGGTGGACGAGAGCTGGATCTGAGGCCCCACCGATGGATTCCAAGAGCCTTGGAGTACCTTTGCGACATGTAAAACAGGGGGGACGGCAGAGCCGTCCCCCTGACCTCTCCCAATTCGTCCGCCTTCTGCGAGGACAGGCCGCGGTTGGGAGGATATACTGGCAAAAGGAAAGGAGTTGGGAACCATGGACTGGCTGAAGCAGTGGAATGAGGCGCTGGACTACTTGGAGGAGCACCTGCTGGAGGAGGTCTCCCTGGAGACCCTAGGGCGCATCGCCTGCTGCGGGGGCTACCACTTTCAGCGGATGTTCTCCTATCTGGCAGGGGTGCCCCTGTCGGAGTACATCCGCCGGCGGCGGATGACCTTGGCGGCGGCGGAGCTGCGTGGGGGCGCGCGGGTGATCGACACGGCCCTGCGCTACGGCTATGAGTCGCCCACCGCCTTCAACCGGGCCTTCCAGAGTGTCCACGGCCTGCCGCCCTCCGCTGTCAGGCGGGACGGGGCGGTGCTGCGGTCCTATCCCCGTATCCGCTTCCATTTAGTCGTAAAGGGAGATGTGGAGATGGAATACTATATTGTCACAAGGCCGGCCTTCCGGATCGTGGGTCTGCGCACACCCCTGCCCAAGGACGCCGAGGAGGGGTTTGCGCTGGTTCCCCAGTGCTGGGCGGAGGCTGGACCCAGACTGCCGGAGCTGCTGGGGCTGTCCTCGGGGGAGCCGGCGGGGGTTCTGGGTGTGAGCACCTGCCACCGGGAGAGGGACAACTACTACTATATTGCCGTAGCCAGTCGGCAGGAGCCGCCGGCGGGGATGTATGCCGAGGAGATCCCCGGCTGTACGTGGGCGGTGTTTCAGGGCCGGGGCCGTCTGCCGGAGGCCATGCAGGATATGCAGCGGCGGATCGTGGCGGAGTGGCTGCCGGACGCGGGGTATGAGTGGGCCCAAGCGGCAGATGTGGAGGTGTACTTGGAGCCCCCGGGGCCGGGGGAGACGGCCTTTCAGGTCTGGCTGCCAGTGGTGAGGCGGTAGGTGGGAGCGGGCGGCGCGGGTCCGCTGTCCTCAGCTGGAAAAATTTTTGGAGATTTTCAAAAATTCTGCTTGCAATTTGACAAAAACCATGCTATCATAACCAATGTGGCTCGTATCAAGTGTACGAAAGTATGTCCGGCAAGGAGGTGCTACGGATGGCTAAGTGTCAGTTCTGCGACAAGGGCGTTACCTTTGGCATTCAAGTTTCCCACTCCCACCGGCGGTCTAACCGGACTTGGAAGCCCAACGTCAAGCGCGTGAAGGCAATCGTCGATGGTACCCCCCGCCATGTGTACGTCTGTACCCGGTGCCTGCGCTCCGGGAAAGTGACCCGCGCGGTCTAATGTGTAATGAAAAGGACGGTCTCCTATCGAGACCGTCCTTTTTTCTTTGAAGGGCGCAGAGGGGTGGTGGGGGGCTGGCTTTCGAAAAAGCCTGTGCGGATTTAAGGGCGTTGCCATAAGAAAACATGGAAAACCCCAGTAAAATCAATGTTTTTTAA
>CANPBB010000049.1 GCA_947572235.1 uncultured Clostridia bacterium | reverse complement strand
CCCCCCCGCGCCCCCCCCCCCCCGGCCGGCGGCCCCCCGCCCACACCGCCCCGGCGCCGGGGCCCCCGCGCCCCGGGCCGCCGCCCCCTCCGGGGGCAAATTGGGAGTGCGGTGGGGAGCGGTAGAGCGGGCGCGCGGTGCGCGCCCCTACGGGTGGGGTGTTGGACCATCCCAAGGTCGGGGGAGCGGGCGGGCGCACAATGTGCGCCCCTACAGGGGGATGGGGGGATAATTTTAATTCCTCATTCCCTTGACCCGCAGGCGGTTCAGGGCGCGGGCGAGGCTGGCTTGGGC
Source organism: uncultured Clostridia bacterium (assembly GCA_947572235.1). Taxonomy (GTDB): domain Bacteria; phylum Bacillota; class Clostridia; order Oscillospirales; family Oscillospiraceae; genus CAJFPI01. The sequence goes on along the minus strand of CANPBB010000049.1, from coordinate 17,032 downwards.
CAGCTGGTACTCCTGGCGGCTGCGCTTTTGCAGCAGGGCCTCCCGGGCCTCGTCGGCCTCGCGGCGGGCGCGGGCGGCGTCGATTTCCTCCGGGCGCTCCGCGGCGTCCACCAGGACCAGGACGTCGTTGTGCTCCACCTTGACCATGCCCATGGATACCGCCGCCAGCTGTACGGGTTCGCCGGGGGGCTGGTAGCGGAGGAGGCCGGGCTGGACGGCGGCGATCATGTTGCTGTGGCGGGCCAGGATGCCCCGCTGGCCGTCGCTGGTGGGGATGGTGAGGGAGAGGCAGGGGCCCTCGTAAAAGGTTCGGTCGGCGGCCAGGATGTGTACCTGAAAGGTGTCCATTATTGGCCCTCCATCTGTCTGGCCTTCTCCACCACGTCGCGCCAGGTGCCTACGTTGTAGAAAGCGGCCTCCGGGTACTGGTCCAGCTCGCCGTCTACGATGGCGGCGAAGCTCTCCAGGGTGTCCTTTAAGGGCACGTAGACGCCGGGGATGCTGGTGAACTTCTCCGCTACGTGGGTGGGCTGGGCCAAAAATCGCTGGAGCCGGCGGGCGCGGGACACTGTGTGCCGGTCCTCGTCGCTGAGTTCGTCCATGCCTAAGATGGCAATGATGTCCTGCAGCTCCCGGTATTTTTCCAGGATCTCCTGGACCTTGCGGGCCACGCGGTAGTGCTCGGCGCCCACGATGTCCGCCTCCAGGATCCGGGAGGAGGAGGCCAAGGGGTCCACCGCCGGATAGATACCCTGCTCGGAGATCTTCCGGCTCAGGACGGTGGTGGCGTCTAAGTGGGCGAAGGTGGTGGCGGTGGCCGGGTCGGTGAGGTCGTCGGCGGGGACGTACACCGCCTGCACCGAGGTCACGGAGCCGTCCCGGGTGGAGGTGATCCGCTCCTGAAGCTCCCCCATCTCTCCGGCTAAGGTGGGCTGGTAGCCCACGGCGGAGGGCATCCGGCCCAGGAGGGTGGACACCTCGCTGCCCGCTTGGACGAAGCGGAAGATGTTGTCGATGAAGAGGAGCACGTCCTTGTGTGCCGTGTCCCGGAAGTATTCCGCCATGGTGAGGCCGGAGAGGGCCACCCGCATACGGACGCCGGGGGACTCGTTCATCTGGCCGAATACCAAGGCGGTCTTGTCGGAGACACCGCTCTCGCGCATCTCGTGCCAGAGGTCGTTGCCCTCCCGGCTGCGCTCGCCTACGCCGGTGAAGATGGAGTAGCCGCCGTGCTCCATGGCCACGTTGTGGATCAGCTCCTGGATGAGCACGGTCTTGCCCACGCCGGCGCCGCCGAAGAGGCCGATTTTGCCGCCCCGGGGGTAGGGCTCCAAGAGGTCGATGACCTTGATGCCGGTCTCCAGGACCTCCACCGCCGGGCTCTGCTCCTCGAAGGAGGGGGGCTTGCGGTAGATGCTCTTTACCGGGGTGCCCTCAGGCACCGGGCCAAGGCCGTCGATGGGCTGGCCCAGGACGTTGAACATCCGGCCCAAGGTGGCTGTGCCCACGGGGACCTCAATGGTGCGCCCCGGCACGTCCACGGCAAGGCCCCGGGCCAGACCCTCGCTGGGGGAGAGCATGATGCAGCGGACGGCGCCGCCGCCTACGTGCTGGGCCACCTCCATCACGTGGACAAAGCCGTCCTTCTCCACGGTGAGCGCCTCCCGCAGGCGGGGCAGGTCCCCGGTGACAATCTCCACATCCACCACGGGGCCGGAAATCTGTGTGATAATGCCGCGTTCCATAGCCTTACTCCTTACTCATACATCTACTGGGGTCTGCTGGCAAGCTGTTTGACGGTGCGGGGGAAGGGGGCAGCTGCCGCACATGGGTTTTCTGATAGATGCTTCTATGGCGTCCCATAGGGGCGCGCAGTACGCGTCCCCGCGCCTGAAGAGCAGCGGGGGCAGGCGCTACCTCTGGCGCTGGGCCCTTGCTCCGGCGGAGATCTCGGTGATCTCGCGGGTGATGGCCGATTGGCGGACCCGGTTGAATTCCATGGACAGTTCCCCAAGGAGTTTCTCCGCGTTCTGGTTGGCGCTGTCCATGGCGGTCATGCGGGCCTGCTGCTCACAGCAGAAGCTGTCAATGAGGGCGCTGTAGATGAAGCCGGACACGTAGCTGGGCATCAGGCTGTCCAGCAGGGTGTTTATGTCGGGAAGAAACTCGAAGGGGGCGTTTACCGGCGGCTCCGCGGAGGTGTCGGCAAAGTGGGCCCGGTGGAAGGGGAGGAGGCGGGTGCATTTTGCCTCGTAGGCCATGCCGTCCTCCATGTCGGTGTATACCACATAGATCCGGTCCAGCCGGTCGCCGCAAAAGCCGTCCAGCAGCAGGGCGCTGATCTCCCGGGCCCGGGCCATGGTGGGATTCTGGGCGGTGTAGAGAAAGCTGTGCTCAATGGGGATGTTCTGAGAGGCGAAGAAGCGCCGGCCATACTCCCCCACCACATAGAGCTGGGTATCCGGGTGGATCTTCAGCAGCTTCAGGGCCTCCCGGATGGCGTTTTGGTTGTAGGCCCCCGCAAGGCCCTTGTCAGCGGTGATGACCAGACAGGCGCTGGGCTTGTTTAGGGGGGGCTCCCCCTCCATGGGGTAGAAGTAGGGGCTGTCCACCGTCCCCTCCTCCGCGGTGCGGAAGATCCGCTTGATCTCCCGGCGCAGGGACTCAAAGTAGGGGCGGGTGTTGTCCAGCTCCTGCCGGGCCCGGCGCAGCTTGGTGGAGGCGATGAGGTACATGGCGTTGGTGATCTTCCGGGTCTCCTGCACGCTGTCGATATGGGTTTTGATCTCCTTGGTTCCCGCCATGTCAGTCACCGGACCTTTCCTGGCAGGCTTGCAGGAAGCGGCGGGAGAGGGAGAGCAGGGCCTCCCGGTCCTCCGGGGGGAGCTGGCCCGTCCGGTCGACGCGGCGGCAGAGCTCCGCCGCTTCCTCCTCCGCAAAGGCGAAAAGGCCCTCCCGGAAGGCCTCCAGCTCAGACAGGGGGATGTCCTGCATCACATGGTTCAGCGCGGCGGTGAGGAGGAGGACCTGCCGGTGCTGGGACAGGGGGTCGTACTGCCGCTGGCGCAGCAGGCGCATGAGGCCCTGCCCGTAGGTGAGCTGGCGCTTGGTGGCCTCGTCCAAGTCGCTGGAGAACTGGGTGAAAACCTCCATCTCCCGGTACTGGGCCAAGTCCAGGCGGATGGCCCCGGCGGCGGACTTCATGGCCTTGGTCTGGGCGTCGCCGCCGACGCGGGACACGGAGAGGCCCACGTTTACCGCCGGACGCTGTCCGGCGAAGAAGAGCTCGCTCTCCAGAAAGATCTGGCCGTCGGTGATGGAGATGATGTTGGTGGGGATATAGGCGGACACGTCCCCCGCCTGGGTCTCCACAATGGGGAGGGCGGTCATGCTGCCGCCGCCCAGCGCCTCGCTGAGGCGGGCGGACCGCTCCAGGAGGCGGGAGTGGAGGTAGAACACGTCCCCCGGGTAGGCCTCCCGCCCTGGAGAGCGCTCCAGGAGCAGGCTCAGGGCCCGGTAGGCGATGGCGTGCTTGGAGAGGTCGTCGTAGACGATCAGCACATCCCGGCCCTGGTACATGAAGTGCTCAGCCAAGGCGCAGCCGGCGTAGGGGGCGATGTACTGCAGGGCGGCGCCGGCGCTGGCGGGGGCGGTGACAATGGTGGTGTACTCCATGGCGCCCCGGCGGCGAAGGTTCTCGTGGAGCTGGGCCACGGAGCTGGTCTTTTGGCCGATGGCCACGTAGATGCAGATGACATTCTTGCCCCGCTGGTTGAGGATGGTGTCCACGGCGATGGCGGTCTTGCCTGTCTGGCGGTCGCCGATGATCAGCTCCCGCTGGCCCCGGCCGATGGGAAACATGGCGTCGATGGCCAAGAGGCCGGTCTCCATGGGGGTGTTGACGCTCTGGCGGTCTAAGATGCCGGGGGCCGGGGTCTCGATGGGGCGGAAGGTCTCCGCCTCGATGGGGCCGCGGCCGTCCACGGGGACGCCTAAGGCGTCCACCACGCGGCCTAAGAAGCCGTCGCCTACGGGCATACCGGCGGTCTTCATGGTGCGGCGGACCATGCCGCCGCCGCAGACGGCCTCGCTGTCGCCGAAGAGGATGCAGCTGAGGCTGTCGGTGCGCAGGTCCTGAACCATGCCCTTGACGCCGGATTGGAACAGGAGGATCTCCCCGTATTTGGCGTGGCGCAGGCCGCTGACCACGGCGATCTCCCCGTCTACGGAGAGGACCTCGCCGATCTCCTCCGGGGCCACCGCCGCCTCCCACTGGTCCACCGCCTGGCGGAGGAGGGGGAGGATGTCGCTCTGTCCCGGCTGGAGGCGGCGGAGGTAGTCCTGAAACTGCCGCACCCGGCCGTCTAAGGTCCAGTCGTACAGATCGGCGCCCACCTGGAGGCGAAAGCCCCTTTGCAGGGAGGGGTCCTCCTCCCACTGGAGGGGGACCTCCCGGCGGTAGGTCTTGTTGAGAAAGCCCGTGAAGCGGGCCAGCTGCTCCTCTGTGGGGGCTTGGGCGCTGCGCAGGATGGCGGTGAGGTGGCTTCTACTGGCCCGCATGGTCGCCGCCTCCCTCCGACAGGGTTAAAAATGTCTCAAAAGGATCCTCGTCGGGCTGGGCGGCCAGCTTTTTGGCCGCCTCCGCCGCCAGTTCCCGCAGCTCCCGCTGGGCGCTGAGGCGGGTTTGGGAGCGGACCTGCTCCGCGTCGGCGCGGGCTTGGGACACGATCCGGCGGGCCTCCTCCCGGGCGGCGGTGAGCTGCTCCGCCGTCTGGGCCGCGGTCTGCTCCTCGGCTTGGGTCCGGCGGCGGTGAAGCTCCTCCTCGGCGGCGGCGAGCTGGGCCTGGTACTGCTGGCGCAGGGCCTCCGCCTCGGCGCGCTTTTGGGCGGCGGCCTCCTCTAAAGTGCGGTAGTGCTCCTCCCGCTTGGCCATGAATTGGGTCACGGGCTTGTAGAGGAGGAAGTAGAGGCCACCGGCGAGGATGGCCAAGTTCATCCAGTGCAGCAAAATCTGCTGCCAGTCGATATTCAGCGGCATGTTTTCCACCTGCCTTACAGTACGAAGATGATGAGAATGACCACCAGCAGCGCGTAGATGATGGCCGTTTCGATGAACACCAGGCCCAGCATCAGCGTGGTGCGGACCTTGCCCTCGGCCTCGGGCTGGCGGGCGATGCTCTCGGTGGACTTGGCGGTGGCAAGGCCCATGCCCACCGCGCCGCCGGCGGCGGCGATGCCCACGGCTAAGCCCGCGGCGATGGCCTTCAGGCCCACGGTGCTGTCGCCGGCGGCTTCGGCGGTCTCGGTGTTCGCTGAGGCGTCCTCCGGCGCGGCCAGGGCGGGGACGGAGAGCGATAGGGTCAGGGTCAGTACGGCGGTGAGCAGGAACAATTTTTGCAGCAGTCGATTCATGGTAAAAACCCCCTCAATTTATATCTGCGCGGCGGATGGGGCCGCTTTTTTCTTTTGCTTTGGCTGGTCGGGCTCGGAGACCTCCCCGTAGTAGAGGGCGGTGAGCATGGTGAGCACGTAGGTCTGGATCAGCGCGTGGAGCAGGGTGAAGAGCACGCCCACCACCACAGGCAGGAGGAAGCTCAGGGAGATGTAATAGTACACCAGCTCCGTCACTAAAAGGCCGCTGAGGAGGGCGCCGAAGAGGCGGAAGCTCATGGAGATGGGCAGGGAGAACTCCTTCAGCGTCCTGCCCACCCCCCTTGCCCCGCTGCCGGCGATGCCGCCGGAGAGGATCACAAGGTAGCTCAGACAGCCCAGCGCGATGGCGGCGTTTACGTCGGACAGCGGCGCGGGGAGGGTGATGGGGCGGCCGTGGACCGTTACCGCCTGGAAGCCCAGCAGCTCGAAAAGGGTGCCCACAAAGACATAGCTGGCGGCGGTGAAGAGATAGAGCCCCAGAAAGCGGTTCCGGTGGGGGCTGTTGGTCCGGGCCATCCGCTGGAAGAGGCCCACCGCCTCCTCGATCACCAGCTGGAGCCGCCCCGGCACGTATTGGAAGCGGGGGATGACAAACACGCGCAGCAGCGCCGCCATGCCCAGCAGCAGCGCCGTCACCAGAAGGGCGGAGATCAGGCCGGGGTTGGCGTTTTTCAGGTGCAGGAGGCTGATCTGTCCCGTGCCGTGGAGGACGGCGTCCCGCATGGCCTCCTGTACGCTCTCGGCGCGGCCGGGTGAGCCGGTGAGGAGGGCGGCGATCAGGAGTACCGCTGCGACAGCGAGGCAGAGGGCCAGACCTTTTTTTGGTTTCATCCAGCAATTCCTTCTTTCCCGTGCAGAATAACTTGACAACGCCAAATTATAACACTACCGGGGGGAGATGTCCACATAAGAAAACGTTAAAAAAGACCGGCGGAGGCGAAAAATTTCTGTGGAAACGGCGGTGGAGGCGAATAGGAGGTGCCGCGCGCCGGGGAAAAAGAGAAAAATCCCCGCCGGCACGTTGCAATTTTGCCTCGGCTCTGGTATGATACAACTGTTTTGCAGGTTTTTCCAGCTTGTGAAGGATTTACCAGTTACATGTGAACATGCTTCTAAAACGAGACGCCTTTTAGGGCGGGGAAAGGGAGTAAGCGGATATGAGCAAGAGAGACGAGGCGGCGCTGCGCGACGGCGGCGGCCGGCAGGGGCGGGGGATCACCGGGAAGCTGGTCTCGGCCATTGTGGCCAGCGTGGCGCTGGCGGTGGCGGTGCTGCTGGCGGCGGTCTATATCCAGATGTCCCATGCGCTGCTGGAGAAGAGCGAGGCCATGCTTCAGGCCACCATGGACAGCGCCATACAGGAGACAAGGGCCTGGATGAACAGGACCCTCACCATGCTGGAGACTCAGCGGGACACCATTGAGTATGAGGACATGGACATCCCGGAGCTAAGGCGCTATATCCAGCACACGGCGGGACAGAGCGGCGCCTATCCCGCCGGGCTCTACGCGGCCCTCACCGACGGCTCCCTCTACCACGCCTCCTTTGTGCCGGGGCCGGATTTTGACGCATTGCAGAAGAGCTGGTATCAGGACGGCGTGGCCTCGGAGGACTTTATTTTAGGCGACGTGTACTTTGACGAGGACAGCCAGTCCTATGTGGTGGGGGCCTCCGGCGTGCTGAGGAGCCCGGGGGGGCGGGTTCGCGGCGTGGCCGCGGCGGACGTGTACTTAGACGCCATCTCCCAGATTGTCAGCGGCGTGCGGATTGAGGAGACCGGGGGGATCTTTCTGGTGGACAACCGGACGGACACCATCATCGGCCATCGGGACAGCGCCCTCGTCGGGTCCAAGCTCTCCGAGGCGGCGGACGGCATGTACCGTTACGCCGATGCTCAGATTGCCAAGGGAGCCTCCGGGCTCTCCACCTATGAGGGCACCTATATCCTGATCGGCCAGGTCCCCGACAGCGACTGGACGGCGGTGGCCTATGTCTCCCGGGGGGAGGTGCTTCGGGAGCTGACGAATCTGACGCTGACGATGCTGGCGGTGGGGCTGATTGCCATTTTGGCTATGGCGCTTCTGGTGGCGGCGCAGGTCCGGCGGATCATCGGCCGGCCGGTGCGGGAGCTGAGCGCCGCCGCCGCGCGGATCGCCCAAGGGGAGCTGGAGGAGCGTGTTGCCTACCGCTCCAAGGATGAGCTGGGGGCGCTGGCGGACAATTTCAACCGGGTGACGCTGCGCCTGCGGGACTATGTGCGCTATATTGACGAGGTCTCCGTCACGCTTCACAATATCGCGGCGGGGGATCTGGCCTTTACGCTGCACCAGAAGTACACCGGGGAGTTTGAGAAGATCAAGATCTCTCTGGTGGAGATCTCCTATGCCTTGGGCGGCGCTATGGAGCAGATCCGCGCCGCCTCCCGGGATGTGGCCTCCGGCGCGGAGCAGGTCTCCAGCGGGGCGCTGACGCTGTCCCAAGGGTCCGCGGAGCAGGCGGCGGAGGTGGAGGCGCTGGCCGGCCACATCAGCGCTGTGTCCGGCAGCGTCCAGAACATCGACCGGGGCGCCCAGCGGGCCAACCTCCTCTCCCAGGAGGTGAAGCAGGGGTTAATAGAGAGCAATGACAAGATGAAGCACATGACGGAGGTCATCGGGCGGATCAGCGAGAAGTCCGCGGAGATCCGCCGGATTGTGAAAACCATTGAGGACATCGCCTTTCAGACCAATATTCTGGCGCTGAACGCCGCCGTGGAGGCCGCCCGGGCCGGGGCCGCCGGCAAGGGCTTTGCCGTGGTGGCCGGTGAGGTGCGCTCGCTGGCCAGCAAGTCCTCCGCCGCTGCCCAGGAGACCGCGGTGCTCCTCAGCGAGACGGTGGACTCCATGGACGCGGGGGTGGCCGCGGTCCGGGCCACCGCCGCGTCCATGCTCACGGTGGCCCAGCGGGCCGATGAGATGAGCAGCCTGATCACCGGGATTGCCGGCTACACCGAGGAGCAGGCCCGGAATACGGTGGAGATTACGCACGGCATTGAGCAGATCTCCAGCGTGGTGCAGTCCAATGTGGCCACCGCCGAGGCCAGCGCCGCCGCCAGCGAGGAGCTGTCCGGTCAGGCGGCCATGCTCCGGGAGCTGGTGGGCCGGTTTAAGCTGAAGGAGTAAGTGAAGCGGGAAAGGACCCCGCCGCGCAGAGCGCGGCGGGGTCCTTTCGCTGGGGCGGGTGTGTCATTTGTGTTCCGGCTTCTCCGGCGCGGTTCCCTCCTGCTGCTTCTCTGCGGGGCCGCGGCGGAGGAGGCGCCACAGGGTGGTGCGGCTGATGCCAAGACGCTCGGCAGTGCGGACTTGGTTCATGTTTTCCTCGCTGAGAATCAGCATGGCCGCGTCGTACTCGATGCCTGAGAGAGGCTGGTGGAGGTTGATGGTCATAGGGGCCGCCGGGGCGGCGGAGCGCGGCTCCGAGGAGAGGATGCGCCGCAGGTCCTTGGCGGTGATCCAGGGGGAGTCGGTGTTGAGCATGGCCTCGTTGAGGACGCGGCGGAGCTGGTTTAGGTTCTGGGGCCAAGCGTACTGCTCCAGTACGCCGATGGACTCCGGTTCCAAGCCGGCGATGCTGGTGCCGCGGATGCGGTTTTGCTGGTGGATGTGGAGAACCGCCAGGTTGGCGATGCTCTCCGGGTGCTCCCGCAGGGGCGGCAGGGCGATCTCCACACAGCCGATATAGTTTTTCACCGCGTTGAGGCGGTAGTGGTCCTCGGAGGTCTCGGCGGTCCGGGTCTCGTAGGTGAAGATCAGGCGGCAGCGCAGGACCCGGGACATGCCCTGGAGGCCGGTGAGCAGCTGCTCAAACAGTGACTCGCTGAGGTGGTGGACCCCCTTGAAGTGGACGGTGCCGTGGAGGGAGTAGAGGGGGGATTTGGGGCTTCCAAGGAAGTACTCCAGCTCCTTGCGGGTCAGAGAGACGCAGCTGATGATGAAGTAGGGGTTGCCCGCCTCGGCGCTGTTTAAGTAGATGTGCTGGGCCAGCACCTCCTTCTCCGTGCCGGACTCCCCGGTGATCAGCACCGGCGTGTCCGAGCGGGCGATGCGCAGGCCCCGCTGGCGCATGGCGGCGGAGAGGTTCTCCCCGAAGGCGTGGGGCTCCCGGTCCTCCGCGCTTAAATCCTCGGCGTTGCAGACCTCGATGCTCTTATAGCCGGAGAGGTAGGAGACGCCTAAGCGGTTTTTCTGGATGCTGAAGAAGAAATAGGTGTCGTCGCTGAGGCGGCTTTTGCTCCCTGAGATCATCAGCACACCCTCTGTTACCTTCCTGTAGGACACGGCGGCGGCGCCGGCCTGGATGGAGGGGATCAGTTTGCGGCAGGCGGAGAGCAGGGACTTTTTCTCCACGGGGAAGGTGGAGAAAACCACGTTTCCGTCCTTGTCCATGGCTAAAAGCCGGTCCTCCCGGGAGTGGACGAAGGCCTGAAAGAAGGCGTTCTCCTGACGGAGGCGGGAGTAGTGGGCGCAGACCTGGACCACGGTGTCAAAGGCTTGGCGGACGCTGTCCGGCCCGGAGATCAGCAGCATGGACTGGAGCCCTTGGTCCTCGGCGTGGGTCACGGAGACCACGTCGCCGATAATGAGGGAGTAGCCCTCCTCCTTCAGCTTGCGCACCGTCTCCGCCGAGGAGCGCCAGGAGTCGATGATGAAGATGTCGTACTGGGTGTGGAGGATGTCGCAGATGACACGGGCGGAGCGGGCGATGTTCTCGTAGGAGATCAGCGCCGCCTTGCCCTTGTAGTTCTCCACCAGGCGGATCACGTTCAGAAGGTCGTAGTAGGAGATGGGGATGTCAAATACCGGCTTTTGGGTCACCTTCTCGATCTCTATCTTGGTGCCGCCCCGGGAGAGGATGGCGTCGAAGTCCTCCCCCTCGTACTTTTTGGCCACCGCGGCCCCGGCCTCGATGTTCCCCACCTCCACGGTGAGGTCGATGTCGTCCCGCTCTCCGGCGGCGCGGATCATGGTGTTTTTCAGGGATTCATAGGGCGCGATGCCCAAAATGCGGATTTTTCGATTCAGCATATTTGTTTGTATGGTTTCATAAACGGAAAGGGATGAAGGCTTCCTTAGGCAGTAAAGAGCGGGACTCCATACAGAGTCCCGCGGCGATGGGGGCAATGCTAATACCTGACGATACCATCTAAGGCAACCGTGACAAGTTGGGCGGAATTTACATACTGCACTTTAACTTCGGCAGTAAAAGCAGCGAATTGCTTGCCGCTGTCAATAGTAAAGTCTGTTATAGTTGCAAAATCTCCGACTTTTTTAACACCGGAGTAACCGGTGACCTCTATTCTCGATGACTTTGCTAAACCGGCAATACAATATCCTGACGCGTAATTAGAATCCTCATAAATGTCGATGGACATTCGGAGCGTGATGCGAATATCGCCGTCTTCAATTACGCCTTGACGAGAAACCGTCATCAACTGACCATGAGGGACAATTTCTTCAGATTCAGTGATTGCTCCAGCGGCAGCAATAGAATCCATATTGTCCTCCTTGCAGACGGCCGCAGAGGGAACAATGCAGAGCGACAGGATAAAGGTAAGCGCAAGGATCATAGAAAGCAGCTTTTTCATGGTAAATACCTTCTCATACCAAAAGACCCAAGGAATGACGGGGGATAAAAAACACTCTTTTACATAAGCCTCATCCCTTTCTATAAACAACGTCTTCTATAAACAACGTCATACACGGTTGACAGCTTACAATTTTTATTCATTATATACGCAAAAATGGGAAAAGTCAATATGCAGGTTTGTATAAATCGACTGCCGCGGCGAGTGTTTCATATTTGGACAGTTTACTGTAAAAATTCCGAATTTTCAAGTGATGCGGAAAAAATGCTTCAAATTTGAACAGTATAGGGGGAGTTGTCTATTGCGGAATAGCGGAACAACCCGCTATTATGGTAATAACTACAATCCGCGGCGGCGGCGGGGGGCGGTTTTTGGCAAAAGTGACTGCCCTCTCCCCGGGGAGGGGATGCCGGCCCCGCGGCGGACGAAAGGAGAAGCTATGAATACTCGACCCATCATTGGCATCTCTATGGGGGACCCCTTTGGCAACGGCCCGGAGATCACCGTCCGCGCCATGAGCGACCCCGACCTCTACCGGCGTTGCCGCCCCTTGGTTGTGGGCGATGTCAGCTCCATGGAGTACGCGCTGGAGGTGGCGAAAAAGGTCTCCGGCATCTCTCTGCGGCTCCACGGCGTCAAGTCCCCCAGTGAGGCCAAGTTTGAGCACGGCACCATCGATGTGCTGGACATGGGGATCGTGCCGGCGGGGGAGATTCCCCGGAAGGAGAAGGACGGCGTGCCGGCACCCTTCGGCCTGGGGGCTACCAAGCTGGGGGGCGAGGCGGCCTTCCAGTACGTGGTGAAGGTGATCGAGCTGGCCATGGCCGGGGAGATCGACGCCACCGTGACCAACGCCCTCTCCAAGGAGGCCATCAACATGGCCGGGCACCACTACTCCGGCCACACGGAGATCTACGCCGACTACACCAAGACCTCCAAGTACACCATGATGCTGGCCCACGAGAACCTGCGGGTGGTCCACGTGTCCACACACGTGTCCCTGCGGGAGGCCTGCGACAGGGTGAAGAAGGATCGGGTTTTGGACTGCATCCACATCGCCAACAACGCCTGTAAGGCACTGGGCATCAAGGCGCCTAAGATCGGCGTGGCGGGGCTGAATCCCCACTGCGGCGAGAACGGGATGTTCGGCACCGAGGAGGTGGAGGAGATCCAGCCCGCCATCGACGCGGCCCTCAGCGAGGGGATCGACATCCCGGAGAGGAAGCCTACCCCGCCGGACACCGTGTTCTCCAAGGCGCTGGGCGGCTGGTACGACATCGTGGTGGTGATGTACCACGACCAAGGACACATCCCCCTGAAGGTGAAGGGGTTTGTCTACAACAAGGAGGAGAAGCACTGGGAGGCGGTGGCCGGGGTCAATGTGACCTTGGGGCTGCCCATTATCCGGGCCAGTGTGGATCATGGCACCGGCTACGGCCACGCCGGCAGCGGCCACGCCAATGAGCTGAGCCTCGGCAACGCCATCTCCTACGCCATCCAGCTGGCGGAGAACAGGTAGGGGCGGATTGGGATTCGCCAAAACGATGGCACGCGGCATGTTTGATGGAGCGGGCGGGCGCTGCCCGCCCCTACAGGGATTTTATGCGCATGGCATATGTGCCTGAGATAGAAGAAGAGAGGAAAAGGGAGGACCCCGCATGAACCGATATCTGATCGTCGCCGACGACTTTACCGGCTCCAACGACACCGGTGTGCAGATGTGCCGCCGGGGGCTGGACACCAGCGTGATGTTCGCCGGCCGTCCCCTGCCCGCCGATGCCAGCTCTGTGGTCATCGACACCGAGAGCCGGGGGCTCACCGGGGATGAGGCTAAGGCTGTCACCGCCAAGGCGGTGGAGGACGTGGACCTGTCCGTCTATAAGTACGTGATCAAGAAGGTGGACTCCACCCTCCGGGGCAATGTGGCCGAGGAGGTGCAGGCGGTAGACGAGGCCTACGGCAGCGAGATAGTGATCTTTGCCCCCGCTCTGCCGGATTTGGAGCGGACCACGGTGAACGGCGTCCACATGCTCAAGGGCGTGCCCATCACCCAGACGGAGCTGGCCAAGGACCCCAAGAAGCCCGTCACCGAGGACAATTTAGCGAATATCCTGCGGAGGGTCTACGCCGAGGAGGTGCGCCATGTGTCTCTGGAGGAGATCCGGGGGGACAAGATTGATCTCACCGGGTGCCGGCTGTTTACCTTCGACGCGGAGCTCAACAGCGACCTCCAGAGGATTATCTCCGCTGCCAGAGCGCTGGGGAAGCGGACCCTCTGGGTGGGTACCGCCGCCATGGCGGACAATATTATGGAGCTGGAGAGCAAGACCTATCCCGCGCTGGGTATCGCCGCCAGCGTCAGTGCCGTGACCAACGGGCAGATCAAGGCTGCCGAGGCCGCCGGCGTGAAGCTGGTGCAGGTGCCGGTACATAAGATCCTCGCGGGGGAGGAGACCACCGCCCCCTATATCGACGCGGCGGCGGAGAGTTTGAATGCCGGGAGGGACACGATCCTCCTCTCCAGCTCCACCTATGACCGTGCAGAGCTGGCGCTGTCCAGCGAGGCGGGGGCTAAGCTGGGGATGGGGACCGCGGAGGTCAGCGAGTATGTCCAGAATATGATGGGGGAGATGGCCAAGGCCGTCTTTGCCCGGGCCAAGGTGTCCGGGGCCTTTATCACCGGCGGAGACACCGCCATGGGCGTGCTGGCCGCGCTGGGGGCCAACGGCTCCGCCATTCTCTCCGAGATCGCCGTGGGACTGCCCATGATGCGGCTGGTGGGCGGCGAGATGGACGGGCTGAAAACCGTCACCAAGGCCGGGGCCTTCGGCAAGGAGGACGCCGTCCTCTTCGCTCTGCGCAAGCTGAAGGAGAAGTAAGTGCCCGCCTACTTTGATCTGTCCTTACAGTTTCTGCGCGCGGACCTGTACGACGGCTTTACAGCGGACTTCGACGCCGCTTTGGAGAGGGCCGGCCTGGCCTTTCAGGCTGGGTATTGGAACGCTGAGGGCTGCACGCGGGAGGAGATCGCCGCTTGGAACCAGCAGAGGCTGACGGCGGATTTCCGGCTGGGCTGTACGGAGCACTACACCCATGACTACAAGCAGGCGCTGTACCAGTTCGCGCCGTACAGCCACGTCCGGGGCTTCTGGATGAACCGGAATCCGGAGGAGGAGGTGTTTACCTATTTCATCCTCTTCTTGGAGCGGGAGGTTCTGGTCGGGGAGGACGACATCTGCTTTCGGCGGGAGCGGGCGGAGGAGCTGCTGGAGCTGGCGGGGCGCCTGTGGCAGTTTTCGCCGGTGAGGAGCATCCAGACCGGGCTGGAGCTCAGCGGCGGTCCGGTGGGGCTGGGTGCGCTGAGGGCGGGGGAGCCGCCCTGCGCGGAGGCGTTTGCCATCGTGGAGCCCGGCTGTTTGATAGGTCCCTATCGGGCCGTGGAGCTGACAGAGGGCCGGCCGGGACAGCTCCTTCTGGAGGAGAGACACCTGATCGGTCCCGTGGCGCAGGGGCGGCTTTTTTAGGATTGTAGGACGGCGGTCCGCTGGGGCTGCCGCTGCAATAAGGAGTGCCGGCGGGCCTTTGGCTGCCGGCGGAGAGGAACATCAGAGACACAGTATTGAAAAGAGGAGGAACGATCACTATGAACATCCAACTGCCCTACGGGAAGGAAAAGATGGAGATCAGCATCCCTGACGCGCGCTACAACGGCTCCCTTATCTCCAAGATGACGGAGTACGTGCCGGAGAAGAGCCAGGAGGAGCTGGTCCGGGACGCTCTGGCCCACCCCATTGGCACGCCGAAGCTCTCCGAGATGGCCATCGGCAAGAAGAATGTGGTCATCATTGCCAGCGACCACACCCGTCCCGTGCCCAGCAAGATCATTATGCCCCAGATGCTCGCCGAGATCCGCAGGGGCAATCCTGACGCGGACATCACCATCCTGATCTCCACCGGCCTCCATCGGGAGACCACCAAGGAGGAGCTGGTGCACAAGTTCGGCGAGGATATTGTGAAGGCGGAGAAGATCGTGGTCCATGACTGCGCCGATGAGAGCAATTTAGTGGACCTTGGCAAGCTGCCCTCCGGCGGCGAGCTGATCATCAATAAGCTGGCCTATGAGGCGGATCTGCTGGTGGCCGAGGGCTTCATTGAGCCCCACTTCTTCGCCGGCTTCTCCGGCGGCCGCAAGAGCATCCTCCCCGGCATCGCCAGCCGCACCACCGTCTGCTACAACCACAACGCCGAGTTTATCGACAGCCCCTATGCCCGCACCGGCGTCATCGAGGGCAACCCCATCCATGAGGATATGCTCTATGCCGCCCGGGCCGCCCATTTAGCCTTCATCTGCAATGTGGTGGTCAGCGCCTCCCATGAGGTGCTCTTCGCCGTGGCCGGTGACTGCGACAGGGCCCATGTGGCCGGCCGGAACTTCCTGCTCCAGTACTGCCAGGTGGACAAGATCCCTGCGGACATCGTTATCAGCACCAACGGCGGTTATCCCCTGGATCAGAACATCTATCAGGCTGTCAAGGGGATGACCGCCGCCGAGGCCACGGTCAACGAGGGCGGCGTCATCATCATGGTGGCCAAGTCCAGCGACGGCCACGGTGCGCCGGTGTTCTATGAGACCTTCAAGAATGAGGCGGACAATCAGAAGCTGATGGATCAGTTCCGCGCCACCCCCAAGGAGAAGACGATCCCCGACCAGTGGCAGTCCCAGATCTTTGTCCGCCTGCTCCAGCGGGCCGACGTGATCTATATCTCCGACGCCGAGGACGAGATGGTCCGGAATCTGCACATGATCCCCGCCCACTCCATGGACGAGGCCATCGCCAAGGCCGATGAGATTCTGGCGGGGAAGGGCAAGAAGGACGCCAAGATCACGGTCATTCCCGACGGCGTGGCGGTTATCGTGCTGTAAAAATGTACACCTCCGCTTTTGCGCAAAAGCGGGCCCCTTGGAAGGGAGATTTCTCCCTCACATGGGAAAATACATCAACATTTAGGGAGAAATAAGCTATGAAGATTCTGCAAAGCGTTAAGAAGATTCCCGGCGGCCTGATGGTCGTCCCCCTGCTGCTGGGCGCGGTGGTCAACACCTTCTTCGGCCAGGTCTGGACTTGGTATGACGGCACCTTTACCACCTATCTGTGGAAGTCCGGCGCCATGCCCATTCTGGCGGTGTTCCTGTTCTGCAACGGCGCTACCATCGACTTTAAGCGGGCCGGTGTGCCTCTGGCCAAGGGCGTGATCATCACCTTGGTCAAGGTCCTCATCGGTATTGCCGTGGGTCTGCTGGTCAGCAACATCTGGGGAGACGCCGGCATCATGGGCCTGACCCCCTTGGCCATCGTGGCGGCTATCGCCAACTCCAACGGCGGCCTGTATGCCTCCTTGGCCGGTGAGTACGGCGACGCCACCGACGTGGGCGCTGTGTCCATCCTGTCCATCAACGACGGCCCCTTCTTCACCATGGTGGCCTTGGGCGCCAGCGGTATTGCCAATATCCCCATCAACACCCTGATCGGCTGTGTGATCCCCATCGTGGTGGGCTGCATCCTGGGCAATTTAGATGAGGATATCCGCAAGTTCTGCATCCCCGGTGCTACCATGATGATCCCCTTCTTCGCCTTCCCCTTGGGCGCCGGTCTGAACCTGAAGAACCTGATCGTGGGCGGCGCCCCCGGCATCCTGCTGGGCGTGGTCTGCACCCTGCTGACCGGTCTGGCCGGCTATGCCGTGTATAAGATCCTGCGTCCCGTGAAGACGCTGGGGATTGAGCATCCCGAGGTGGGCGCCGCTATCGGTACTACCGCCGGCAATGCCGCCGCTACCCCTGCCGCCGTGGCTGCCGCGGATGCCGGCCTGCTGGCTATCGCCGAGGCCGCTACCGCGCAGGTGACCTGTGCCGTTATCGTCACCGCGATTCTCTGCCCGCTGCTGGTTACTTGGCTCCACAATATGGAGGTTAAG
>CANPBB010000048.1 GCA_947572235.1 uncultured Clostridia bacterium | reverse complement strand
GCGGCCACGCCGGAAGTCTGTTTTGAGCATTTGTGGGAACAAATGCACTGCTTGCAAGTTAGGTAAAGACCACCTAACAAGGCTTGAATGTTGGCCGACTTTGTGCTATGCTTGAGCATAAACAAATCGACAAATTATGATTTGGAGGATTTGCAATGATAACAATTCCTGCACATGGCATTACCTATATTGAGCAGGTTGATGGAAGCTGCGAATGGTATTGGGGAACCGATTATATACACGGGGACTTGTATGAGGCCGAGGAACTGTATCGGGACCATCACCCTGTAAATAGTAATTGCCTCATATTTATCCATTATCCTGATGGCCGTGCTGTTGAACCCATAAAAGGAAAACTTGGGCAATATTTTGGACGGCCAATTTCATGTGATGGGAAAATACAAATATTATTAGCAGATTTCCCACAATCAGCAATCCACATTTTCCAATATGACGATACCGCAAATCAGACCACCGAAATTGCCTCACTACCTATGACCGCAGTAGAAAACTGCTATAATCTGTTGCTGAGGCGCTATCCTCTCATGCTGACTCGGGCCGCAAATGATGGAAGGTTTCAGATTGTCTGGCCGGAGACAGTGGAACTTGAGATTGAAGAACCAGAGACTTTTGTCGATAGAAAAGACGACCAGCTATTTTTTTCTAAGTGGCACGAAGAGCCGGAGTATCGGGAAGAAATTGTTGTTCGAAAATATCCTACCGGGGAAATTACAGAAGTTATTCCAGGAAGTTGGACACAAATGCCAAATGGACAAATATGGATTTTGCAATAGTTTTTCAGATTTCAGTCTATCGGGGGGATTTCATCTTTTGGGTGAATTTATCCTTGACAAATGCCCTTTTGCGAGGAGCTTCTGACAGCTTCCGTCATCCGCAGGCCGACACTGCACACCGTGTGGATGCTCAGCCGGATCAGAAACGCGGGGGAGAACGCCGGCCGCTGCGAGAAGCTGCTCCAAGACACCCTGAAAAAGCCGGATGTCTTGGCGGAGATCAAAAGCGCCTTAAGAGAATATTTATCCTGACGGTTTTCAGCCCCTCAATAAAAATATAAACTACTTATGTTAAAGACAAGGAGGCAGTCGCTATGACAGAAGCATGGAGCGCCCTGCGGGAGGAGTGTCTCTCCTGCCAGCGGTGCGGACTGGCGGAGACGAGAAAGAACGTGGTTTTCGGCGACGGCAACCCGGAGGCGGAGCTGCTGTTTATCGGCGAGGGCCCCGGCGCCAACGAGGACGCCCAAGGCCTGCCCTTCGTGGGCCGCGCGGGAAAGCTGCTGGACGATATGCTGGAGATGATCGACCTGGACCGGACAAAAGTCTTTATCACCAACATCGTCAAGTGCCGCCCGCCCCAGAACCGGGACCCGCTGAACGTGGAGCAGGAGGCCTGCATTGAATATCTCCGCCGGCAGACCGCCATGATTCAGCCCAAAATCATTGTCTGCTTGGGGCGCATCGCCGCCATGCAGATCATCAAGCCGGACTTCAAGATCACCAAGGAGCACGGCCAGTGGTTTGACAAGGCCGGCATCCGCATGACCGCCCTCTACCACCCCGCCGCCCTCCTGCGGGACCCCTCCCGCCGTCCGGAGACCTTTGACGATCTGAAGAACATCCAAGCGGAGATCCGCCGCATCTGCACCCGCACCTACCCCGGCCAGACGGAAGCCAATGGATAAAGCCCTCTTAGAACAGCGGCTCCGGGAACTGCCCATTGTGCAGTACGAATTCTTCTCCACAGACCAGCTGGTATTCTCGGAGAAGGTCCGCTACATCTGTGAGACCGAGTGCCCCCAGTACAACACCACTTGGGCCTGTCCCCCGGCAGTGGGCAGCGTGGAGAGCTGCCGGGAGCGGTGCCTCCGCTATCCCGACGCCCTATTGCTGGTCACCATGACAGAGGCGGAGGACCTGTCGAACATGCCCGCCCTGCTGGCCACCCGCGCCGCCCACGAGGAGATCACCCGGACGGTCCATGGCCTGCTGCGGGAGCAGGGGATCGAGCCCTATGTGCTCTCCACTGAGTCCTGCGAGATATGCGAACACTGCGCCTATCCCGACGCCCCCTGCCGCCGGCCGGAGGTAATGTATCCCTGCGTGGAAAGCCAAGGGATCTTGGTGTCCGATTTGGCCGAGCGGTTCGGCATCGACTTCATGGCCGCCGGAAATTTAGTCACTTGGTTCAGCCTGCTGCTGTACAAAAAGTAATTTTCAATCCATTTTATACTATTTGGAGAGGATGATATGCTATGAGGCGCTGCATTGCCTCAGGCGGGATAATCTTGAAATAACTCAATAATGAGGAGGTTTTCAGATGATCCCGCAGTGGAAAATTTACCCCCGTCCCCAGGGGCACAGCACGGTATACCTGCAAAACGTAGTCACCGACCCCGCCATCACCGTGGGGGACTACACCTTTTACGACGACTTTGTCAACGACCCCCGGGACTTTCAGCGAAACAACGTGCTCTACCACTATCCCGTCAACGGCGACAGGCTGGTGATCGGCAAATTCTGCTCCATCGCCTGCGGTGTTAAGTTCCTGTTCAACAGCGCCAATCATGCCCTGCGTCCCCTCTCCACCTACCCCTTCCCCCTGTTCTTCGAGGAGTGGAACCGGCCGGTGGAGCGCCTTGCCGAGGCTTGGGACAACCACGGGGACATCGTGGTGGGAAACGACGTGTGGATCGGCTATGAGGCGGTGATCCTCGCCGGCGTCACCATCGGGGACGGAGCCATCATCGGCGCCCGGGCGGTGGTAACAAAGGATGTAGCCCCCTACACCATCGTGGGCGGCGTCCCCGCCAAGCCCATCCGCCGGCGGTTTGACGATGAGACTGTCAACGCCCTGCTGGCCCTGCGCTGGTGGGACTGGCCCGCGGAGCGCATCGCGGAGAGCATCGACGCCATTCAAGCCGGGGACATCGCCGGTTTGAGCGCCATAGCGGAGAGGAGCATATAATGGACATACAGCAGTTTTATGGGCAGGCCGCCCGCCGGGCGGAGCAGATCATCAACCTGATCGCGGACCGCCAGTACGACAAACTCCCCGCTGTCACCGGCACCATCTACTTGGGCTGGGGGGAACGAAAGCCAGCGGAGGAGGAATTGGCGTTTTTAGGCAAGTGCTTGGACGCCCAGCTGAAGCTCCTGTCAGAGGACAGCGGCCAAGCGTATGTGATCGACCCCTATGAGCCCCAGCATTTCCAGATCATGGAGGACGGCGATGTGGAGCGGACCTGTGCCGCCTACAATCCCCACAGCCACGGGGAGCCGCTGGACTTCTGGTTCGAGTTCGAGTTCTCCTTAGGCAAGGACGGTGAGATCGTCTCCGAAATTGCCATCAACGTGTAAATATTACTCCGGCCTGAAAGACCGGAGCAACACGTGCCATGTCTTGCGGTTGCCGCCGCAAACGGCGGCAGGCAAAGCGGATCAATTCAAATGTATGATTTCCGGATTTTTCATTTGGAAATCACAACCACCAAGCGGGGGCGCAGCTTTTTGGCTGCGCCCCCGCTCTGCCGTTCTATTTTTGGTTCAGATCTGACCGGCCCTCTGCACAGTCAATTACAATCTTCTCACAGTCCCGGCAGAGGAACGCCAAGACCGCGGAGCCCTTCCACATGGACAGCTCCGACAGCACCACCGCGCCGTCGTGAAACTGCGCCCGCCCCAAGAGGGGCCGCTTCCGGCCGGGCAGCCAAGCGAGCTCCTGCGGGCTCTGGATCACGCCCTCCTCCATCGCTTTTCCGCAGTAGGGACACTGCACATCTCTCCCTCCTCTCTCTATCGGAGCTTGACCTCCGTGCCCTCTAAAATACTGCCCTCGCCGATCACATAGGTGATCTCCACCTGATCCCCCTCGCTGAGGATCACGGCCAAGGGATTCTTCACCGCGCTGACGCTGTAGAAGGTGTCATACCCCACCAGACGCACAAAGTAGACGCTGTTGCCGTCCAGCACCGCGGAGCGGATCTCCGCCACGGTACCGGTGGCAGTCTCCTGACCTGCCAGACCCACATCATCGCTGGTGATCACCCCGCGGGAGCGAAGCATCGCCAAGTAGTTGGCCTCGCACTCGGCCACCGTGTCCCCGGTGGCCACAATGGTGTACTGCTGCACGTTGACCATGGCGTACTTCTTCACCAGCTCCGCCGCGTCCTTCATCGCCATAAAGTAGGTGGGCTGCCCCCCCACATTCAGGAGCAGGGGGAAGGTGGCATTATAGCGCAGATTCTGCAGCTCACCTTCGGCGCTGTCCATGGCGGAGTACTCCGTGGCCCCGGCGCAGGAGTAGAACTTGGTCTCCTTGGTCCGCTGGTTGGTGAGGATGAAGCCGATGTTGGACTGGTCTCCGCCGGTGGAGGTGATGCCGGTGTAGACATACACGTCGTCGTTAATCGCGATATAATTGTAGCCCTCGGTGGTGATGGTCACATCCCGCTGGCCGAAGATGGAGTTGAAAAAGCCGTTGTGGTACATGCCGTAGTAGTCGTACTGCTGGGTAATGAGGTTGGCGTTGTAGAGGTTATCCACCCAAGGCGGCACCTCCTCATAGTACTGGCTCTCACCGGTGATGGCATTAACCAGCACACCGCCCTTCACATCCACGCCGCCGAAGAGGCCGACAGTCTTTACAAGCCTTGCGCAGACCCAGTAGGGGATCCCCTCCTCGTCCACCTCCATCACCGGCTGGGCAAACATGAAGGTGGGGTAGCGGAAGCGGAGATGGCGGTAAAGGTTTCGGCCAAAGTGCTCGGCGGTGGTATATTTGATGCCCTCCTCAAGGCGCACCAGCTCCACGCTCTGGTCCACCATGTCGATAATGAGATAGGCGGGAAGGCCGCCGGAGCGGTTGGTGATCCACTTGATGATGTCCGCATAGCTGAGAGTGGCAATGCGCACCGGCCGGCCTTGGTAGTTAATTTGGGTGTAATCCTCGTTGACCTCAAACTGGCTGACCATATCGCTGAGCTCCCCCAGCTTCCGGTCCCCCAGCCGTTCGGCGCTGTCCTTGTCCAGCATGGGGATCTGGTTGTAGGAGATCTCATCCACCTCGGCGACAAAGTCCCCCGTCTCAATGGGCAGCAGCTGGGCATAGCTTCTGGCCCGGAAAATCACCGCCCCGGCCACACTGCCCACTATGGCGATGGCCAGCAGCCCCACAGCGATGACCGTGGGGACTAAGCACTGCTTCTTGACAAACTGGAAGTAGCCCTTAAACCCCTCCCCTTGGAAGCCGGAGGTGACAATGGCGCTGACACAGTAGACAATGCACAGCAGCAGCGCAAAGGCATAAAACTCCTCCGACTGGAGGTTGATGGCCGGCAGAGTAACGTAGAAATACACAAACCCCACCACCAGCGTCACCACGATATTCAGCAGTGTTCTGGTGACGGCGTTGCCCACCGGCTTGCGGGGCTTCTTAGGCCGCGGCGGCGTGGGCGGCTTCTGCGAGGGCGCGCCGCTCTGAAACCCCTCCCAGCGGAAGCCACCGGCATCTGTTCCCGAAAATCCCATAGCTTTTCTCCTTTTTTGTTTCTATTCTAATTACTTCTAACCTTCAAAAAGCCCTCGGCAGAGTTTCGCGGCGCGGACGCCGCGAAATAAAATGAAATCATTTTTTCCGGAAACCGCGTTTTCGGAAAAAATACTTCTCGCGGAGCGGAGTGTGCGAGCGCAGCGAGTGCGCGTAGCGTAGCGCAACCCCCCTCACCTGAAATGGCAAAGCCATTTCAGGTGACTTATTTTACACCTTTTTTGCCGCCAATACAAGTGTATCTTCCTCCACACCCAGCTCCAGCACATCCCCGGCCTGTGCGGCGCCGGAGAGAAGCTGCTCGGCGATGGCGTCCTCCACTCGGCTGCGGATGGCCCGCCGGAGAGGCCGGGCGCCATAGGCGGGGTCGAAGCCCTCCCGGGCCAGCTTCTCCACCGAGTCCTCCGAGGACTGAAGGGTAAGCCCCAGGGCCGCCGCCCGCACCGCCGTCTGCTCCAGCATCTGCCGGGTAATTTTAAGCATATCCGCCTCACTGAGGGGCTGAAAGACCACCACATCGTCCACACGGTTCAAAAGCTCCGGCCGGAAGGTGCGGCGCACCTCGGCGAGCACCGTCCGCCGCACAGAGGCGAAGGGCACGCTCCCCCCCTCGCCCCCCACGGCAAACCCCAGAGGCGTCCCGGAGGCGGTGATGGCCTTGGCGCCGATGTTGGAGGTCATGGCCACCACCGTGTTGCGAAAGTCCACCTGCCGGCCCTGCCCGTCGGTGAGGGTCCCCTCCTCCAGCACTTGGAGGAGCAGATTCCACACGTCCTCATGGGCCTTCTCCAGCTCATCAAGAAGCACCACGGAGTAGGGACGGCGGCGGACCTTCTCTGTCAGCTGCCCCCCTTCCTCATGGCCCACATAGCCCGGAGGAGCCCCCAGAAGCCGGGAACTGCTGTGGCGCTCCATATACTCGCTCATGTCGATGCGGATCACCGCGCTCTCGTCGCCAAACAGCGCCTCCGCCAACGCCCGGCACAGCTCCGTCTTCCCCACGCCGGTGGGCCCCAGGAGGAGGAAGCTGCCGATGGGCCGGCGGGGATCCCCCATGCCCACCCGGCTGCGGCGGATGGCCTTGGAGAGCCGGCTCACCGCCTCCTCCTGCCCCACCACCCGGCGGTGGAGGATGTCCTCCAAGTGGAGAAGCCGCTGCTGTTCGCTCTCGGTGAGCCTTGTCACCGGAATCCCCGTCCAGCGGGAGACCACCGCCGCCACGTCCTCCGGCTCCACCTGCCCCCGGTACCCCTCCTGCGCGGAGAGCTCTGTCCGGCGCTGCTGCTCAAAGTTCTGCTCGATAAGGCGCAGCTGCTCCGCCCGCTGAAAGTCCTCGCTCTTCACCGCCTCCGCCTTCTCACGACGGACATTTATTAGCTTCAGGTCAATGGCCTTCTGCTCCGCCGAGGGGGCCTGTCCCTCCATGCGCACCCGGCTGGCGGCCTCGTCCATCAGGTCGATGGCCTTGTCGGGGAGGTAGCGGTCATGGATATACCGGCGGCTCAGCTCCACCGCCGCTGCCAGCGCCTCGTCGCTGATGGTCAGGCGGTGATGGGCCTCATACTTCTCCCGGATGCCCCGGAGGATCTGCATCGCCGCCTCCGGGGACGGCTCCTCCACCAAAATCGGCTGAAACCGCCGCTCCAAGGCCGCGTCCTTCTCAATATACTTGCGGTACTCGGCCAAGGTGGTGGCCCCGATCACCTGAATCTCCCCCCGGCCCAGCGCGGGCTTGAGGATGTTCCCCGCGTCGATGGAGCCCTCGGCGCTGCCGGCCCCCACAATGGTATGGAGCTCGTCAAGAAAGAGGATGATGTTCCCCGACCGCTTCACATCGGCAAGGACATTTTTTACCCGCTCCTCAAACTCCCCCCGGTACTTGGTCCCCGCCAGCATAGCCGGCAGGTCCAGGGACAGCACCCGCTTGCCGATCAGATCCTCCGGCACATCCCCTAAAACGATCCGCACCGCCAGCCCTTCGGCCACGGCGGTCTTGCCCACCCCCGGCTCTCCCAGGAGAACAGGGTTGTTCTTGGTGCGGCGGCTGAGGATCTGGATGGTCCGCTTGATCTCCTCCTCCCGGCCAATCACCGGGTCCAGCCGCCCCTCCCGGGCGGCAGCGGTCAAATCACAGGCGTACTCCTGAAGGGTCTTAGACCGGCCCTCCTCCCGCCCCCTCACCGGCTCTTGGGCCGGTCGTGGCGGAGGCGTCAGCCGCTGGACCAGTGTGGATTGGAGCCGCCGCAGGTCCACACCGGTACTCCGCAGCACTTGGACGGCCATGTTGTTCCCCTCCCGGAGAAGCCCCAGAAGCAGGTGCTCCGTCCCCACATAGCCGGCAGCGCAGCGCAGGGCCTCCCCGGCGGCGTACTCGATAGCCCTTCTGGCCCGGGGGGTCAGCCCTTGGGAGGGGGTGGCCCCCGCCGTCCCCAGCCCCACGCTGACAATCACCGCCTGTCTGGCCCGCCCCTGATCCAGTCCCTGCTCATTGAGGCAGCGGCAGGCCATCCCCGCCTCCTCGCGCAGGAGGCCTAAGAGCAGGTGCTCTGTCCCCACATAGCTGTGTCCCAACTCCTCCGCCGCCTCATGGCTCAGCCGCAGTACATTCTGCGCCCGCGGCGTAAATTTGCTGTCACCCATTCCGGGCACCTCCTCTGATTTCGTCACTACTCCCGGCGGGCCTTCGCCCCGCCGGAATTTTTGGTACGGTCCTTGGAAGTATGTCCCTCCTTTGGCGTTTTTAAGCGCCGCCGGCAGATTTCAGCATTTTTTGCTCTTCCCGCCGATTTCCCCTGATTTGGCTCTTGCATTTTTACAGTTTCATGTTACAATGAGGATACATTTTATATGGAGGTGCTATTATGGCTCATAAGATTACCGACGCCTGCGTCAGCTGCGGCGCCTGCGCTGAGGCCTGCCCCGTAGAGGCGATCTCCCAAGGTGACTCCCAGTACGTCATCGACGCTGATACCTGTGTGGACTGCGGCTCCTGCGCAGCCAACTGCCCCAACGAGGCCATTGTCGCTGAGTAATCCGGGTACATAGGTTCACCCCGCGGCCTTGGCCGCGGGGTCCTTTTATTGCACAGCCCGATCTCAAACCCACGTGATACGAAAGAACGGCTCCCCGGACGGGGTGCCGCCTGCAAAGGAGTCTGATCCCATGAAGAAAATTACCCGCCGCGTTGCCGCGCTTCTGTGCGCAATCGTCCTGCTGATCACCTCCGCCTCAGCGCTCTCTGTGGAGGACGCCAGGGAGCTTTTGGAGGACCTCTATGTGGACGAGCTCCCCCCCGGTGCCTACTCCGCCGCCACACTGGAGGAGCTGTTCACCGCTGTAGGGGACCCCTACACCTACTACATGACCGCCGAGGAGTTTGACCGCTTCAACGCCAACGTGGAGGGGGAGACCTCCGTCACCGGCATCGGCGCCTCCATCGAGTACACCGCCGAGGGGATTCTCCTCACCGGCGTTCTCTCCGGCGGCGGCGCCATGGAGGCCGGCCTCCAAGCCGGGGACCTGATCATCGCCATTGACGGCGCCCCCTGCGTCCCCGCCGACGAGACGCACCGGGAGCGCTTGGTGGGTCCGGCGGGCACCGCCGTTACCATCACCGTCCGCCACGCCGCCGGCGGCACCGAGGACTACCGCATCCAGCGGCGCCTGGTGGAGATTCACAACACCTCCACCACCCTCTGGGACGGCGGCGTGGGGTACATCGACTGCGACAGCTTCGGCTCCCGGACCTTCCAGTACTTCGTGGAGGGCATCCAGCAGTACGATGACGACACCCACATCTGGGTGGTGGACATGCGCAGCAACACCGGCGGACTCCTCAGCGCCGGGGTCTACACCACCGGCGCCTTCACCGGCGCGGGCACCATCCTCTCCACCCGAAGCCGGGACGGGCGCTACCGCTACTATAACTTCCCCTACGACTACCTGACGCCGGACCCGGTGATCGTCCTCACCAACCCCTACTCCGCCAGCGCCGCGGAGATCTTCGCCGCCGGCATCCGGGACGCTGGGGCGGGTATCCTCATCGGCAGCCGGACTTTCGGCAAGGGCGTGGCCCAGCAGGTCTTTGACCACAGCAACTACCCGGAGCTCTTTGAGGAGGACGCCGTAAAGATCACCGTCTCCCGGTTCTACTCCGCCTACGGCAACACCACCGACAAGATCGGCGTAATCCCCACCCTGCTCATGGACCCCAACCTATCGCAGGACGCCGCCCGCCTGCTCTCCGCCAAGGAGCCCGCTCGCCCGGAGGGCTACCTGCGCCTGACGCTTAACGGCATGGCCTACTACCTCCATCTGAAGGAGGCCCAGCAGCCGGAGAATCAAACGGCCTTTGAGGCCATCCTCACCGCCCTGCCCCCCGACGCCGCCGTGGCCTCCGGCGTCCAAAACCGCTGGGAGGAGACCACCGTCGCCGCGGTAGCGGACTCCTATAACGGGGATCTCCAGAGCCGCTGGTTCACCGATTTAGACGGCAGAGACAGCGCCGACAAGATCAACACCTTGGCCACCTACAGCATCTTAGCCGGCGACGGCAGCGGCGCCTTCCGCCCCGACGACACCCTGACCAGAGCCCAGCTCTGTGCCCTGATGGCCCAGGCCATCGGCGTAACCTACTCGGGTTCCGGCCGCTTCACCGATGTGGAGGACAGCCGCTGGTACGCCCAGTACGTCAACGCCATGGCGGAGATGGGCCTTGTCAACGGCACGGACAGCGAGACCTTCCGCCCCGGCAGCACCCTGACCTTAGGCCAGCTCTGCACCTTCATGGGCCGTCTGGCCGCCTACTTAAACCGCGACGCATATGACTATATCCAAGCCCAAGACCCCGCCGCACTGAGCCAGGAGCTGCCGGGCGTAGCCCCCGGCCTCCTCTCCGGCGTAGACGCCATGACCCAGATGTTCGTGGACAGCGAGGGGAATCCAGTCTCCCTGCTGTGGGACGAGCTCACCGCCTTGGACCTGAGCGCTCCGGTAACCCGGGAACAGGCCGCCGTGGTGCTGTACAACCTGCTGTGGGAGCTGGGAATCCTCTCCTACTGAACCGCAAGGGCCCCGCCAGACCGTCAGGAGCAGCCCCCTCCCGACAGCCGGCGGGGCCCTTCCCTCCCGAGCCCCCAAGGGGGCAACAGACGGTTGCTTTACAGGGGCGCCTGACCATGTTATGCTGTGGGTGTGGAGGAGAGAGTTCTCTCCTCTCCTCCAAGAAACATGTTTCTGCACAACTCGATATAAACTACCAAAAAGGAGAACCACTATGGAGTTCAAAGACATCTTCGCCCAGCTGCGGGAGAACGCCCACCTCTCCCAGTCCGACGTGGCGGAACGCCTCTTTGTCACCCGTCAGGCGGTAAGCCGGTGGGAGTGCGGGGAGACCATGCCCAACACCGCCACCCTCGCCCAAATTTCCAAGCTCTTCAACGTATCCATCAACACCCTCCTGGGCAGTCCCCGCCAGCTCTACTGCCAGAGCTGCGGTATGCCCCTCAGCGACGACATCCTGAGCCACGAGCTGGACGGTACCCCCAACGAGGACTACTGCCAGTGGTGCTACAGCGACGGCGCCTTTGTCACCGACTGTACCATGGAGGAGATGCTGGAGACCTGCGTGGGCATCATGTCGGGGCAGGGGATGCCCGAGGCCGCCGCCCGGGAGCACATGACCGCCATCCTCCCCAAGCTCTCCCGCTGGCAGAGGGGGTAAGCCCGCGCGGCAGACGTCCTCCTGCCGCATATGCCCCCACAGGGCCAAAAACCGATCCCACCGCCTGCGCAGAGGCCGCCGCCGGGCCTCCGCGCCCACCGCCGCCACGATGCTCTCCAACACCTGAAAGATAGCCAAATCACCAGTTTGGATGGTATCCCTCCGCCATCTCCCCGCCAAGGGCCCGAAGGAACCGGCCCATCTGCCCCGCCGCCCAAGACAGCTTCCCCTCCCCTTGGGAGGATAGGGGCCACAGCATTGTCTCCCGCTTGGCGCACAAACTCACAGTCCGCGCCCTCTGCGAGCGGGCAGCGGAGGAGAGGTACATCCCCATGGTGTACTTCAATCTCCGCAGGGTATCTGCGCTGCCAGCCGGACCGTCTGACAGACTGCGATTTCTGGTCTGCGCACTACCCCAACGCGGACTCTATGTACCCCACGATGTACTATAACTACCACATCTGGCAGTACAGCGACCACGGAAACGTAAACGGCATAGACGGTCGAGCGGACATGAATATTGCATGCAAGAGATGGCAATGGGATCATAGGAAAAGGGCCAGCTCCTACCGGAGCCGGCCCTTTTTTGTTCAAACCGCGAAAATCATCCCCCCAAAAATACCTCAGCCCCTCCGTGCCCTACGCCGTCCTCCGTCCGCCGAAACGCCCCGACAACCCCGCTCGCCTGTCACCCCCTCCGCAGGGTGCGGCGACCCCGGCGCGCCGTCCGCCAAAACATCCCAATAACCCCTCCATAGGGGCGCACATGGTGTGCCCGCCCTACCGATACAGGGCCATCCGCCCCAGTCCATCACTCCCACTCAAACGGCTCCCGCATCCCCTCCTCAGAAAGGATCCGCTCCTCAACCTCCCTGTAAAGCGCCGCCCCCTCCGGCGAATCCGGCGGGGGCCTTGTGAGATCGGGATGTTCCACCGGCGCCGGATGGACGCCAAAATAGAGCTCCACTGCCGCGTAGTAGTAGGGATAGCTATGACTCTCCAGCGAGGCGGAGAGCACATCATCAATACTGGCAAAGTAGCTGCGGTGAGCCTCCACGCAGGCGGCGGCCTCAGCGGGCGAGGCGGTGGTGTACGCCGCAATCAGCCCCTGAAGCAGCCGGCAGTAGCTCCTCTGGTTGTAAATCACCGTATCCCGCCCATCGGTGAGCACAATACCGTCCCGCGGCCACTCCCGGTCCCCGAAAAAGCTGTCAGCCATCGCGTTCAAAGCGGTGATTCCTCCATAGAGGCCCTCCACGCCCGAAATTCCTCCTGCACCTCCGCCAGCAGCCGCCGGTCCGGCTTGCTGCCCATAAAATCCCCCTCCCGGAACATATCCGGCCTCCTCTGGAGGGTTCTGAGCATGGCCTGCTTCCGCCGCCAGAGGCGGACCTTCTCGTGGTCCCCGCTGCGCAGCACCTCCGGCACCTCCCGCGCATGCCACACCGCCGGCCGGCTGTACTGGGGATACTCCAAGAGCCCATTCCAGTGGCTCTCCTCCTCAAAGCACGACCGATCCGGCAGGACCCCGGGGACCATACGGCACACCGCGTCCGCCACCGCCATAGCCGGCAGCTCCCCGCCGGTGAGAACAAAATCCCCCATACTGATCTCCTCATCCACGCACTCATCCAAAAACCGCTGATCCACCCCCTCATAGTGCCCGCAGACCAGAACCAAGTGGTCATAGTCCGCCAGGAGCTGCCGGGCCTTCCCCTGTGTGAAGGTCTCGCCGCAGGGGGAGAGGTAGATGGTCCGGGACCGCCCGGTGCCGTGGAGCTCCTTGATGTGCGCCCAGCAGCGGTAGAGGGGGTCCGCCTGCATCACCGCCCCCCGCCCCCCGCCGTAGGGGTAGTCGTCCACCTGCTTCTGCTTGTTGGTGGTATAGTCCCGGATCTGGTGGGCCTCAATGCGGATATAGCCCCGCTCCTGGGCCCGCCCCAGAATGGACTCGTTCATCATATCCCCCACCGTCTCGGGGAACAGCGTCATAATGTCAATTTCCATCAGATCAGCCCCTCCCACACATGGATTTTCATGGTGTCCGCGGGGAGGTCGACCTCCGCGATGAAGGCGGGCACCGCCGGCACCATAAACTCCTTCTCCCCCCTCACCAGATACACGTCGTGCCCCGGATAGGCCATCACCTCCCCGATGGTCCCCAGCCTCTCGCCGGTCTCCGCGTCCAGCACCGCCATACCCAGCAGCTCCGCCGGCAGGTACACCCCCTCGGGCAGAGCGAGGTCTGAGCGGCGGGCGGAGACCACCTTGCCCTTGTAGGGCAGCGCGGCATCCAAATCCGGCACGCCGTCTATGCGGAAGAGGAGGCACCCCTTGTGGACCCGGGGAAACCGGGGCCTGACCGCCTGCCCGTCCAAGTAGAAGGTCTCGCACGCTGCCAGCACCGACCCGTCCACGTCCTTGGGCAGCAGCTTCAGCTCCCCCCGGACGCCGTGTGTGTTGACGATGGTTCCGATCTCAAGATAGGTCTGTTCCATGGGAACCTCCTTTTTGTTGGTGTTTCGCCTCTCTATGGTATCCTGTGCGGGGAAAATTGTCAAGGCCCGCGAGCTTTAGGTGTCTCCCGCCGCGCAAATGATCCGAACAGACGTTTCCGCGCCGTTCTGCAGGGGCGCACAGTGTGCGCCCGCAAACGTACCGCAAATAGCCGCGCCCGAATTTTAGCACTCTCCATGCAAGAGTGCTAAAATTCACAATTCAGACACAAGTTAAGCAAGCATTGTTCATAATCTGGGGATATACTAAGAGCCAAGAAATGAGACCGGGGCGGCCATAAGAGCCTCCCCGCCATTCCGAAAAATATCAGTATGAAAGGACAAGATCTTATGTTTGGTATGATTCCCTTTGAGCGCCACGAGAACAACCTGTTTGACGCCTTCGACAACTTCGAGCGCAATTTCTTCGGCAGCACCTCCAGCGCCGTCACCTTCCGCACGGACATCCGGGACGAGGGAGACCGGTTCGTCTTGGAGGCGGAGCTCCCCGGCTTCCGCAAGGAGGATATCCAGCTCCACCTGAAGGACGGCATCCTCACCGTCTCCGCCCAGCGGACGGCCAGCAGCGAGGAGAAGGACCAGCAGGGGAACTACATCCGCCGGGAGCGCCGCTTCGGCTCCTTCGCCCGCAGCTTCGACGTGGCGGGCATCGACGAGGAGAGCATCTCCGCCGCCTACCAAGACGGCATCTTGGAGCTGACCCTCCCCAAGGCCAAGCCGGCGGCGCCGGCAGTCCGGCAGATCCAGATCCAGTAAGAAAAAGCGAATCCCAAAGAGAGCGGGGCGGACCCCAAGTGGTCCGCCCCGCTCTCTTCTATTTGACCCACTGTCTGTTAAAGACCGGCCTCCCATGTCCAAAATGCAGCATTCGCCGGCCCAATCCACTGATTTTCTCCGCGCTCTTCAGCATAGCCTCCCTGTTGTGAAACAGCATGGACGCCGTGGGATAGAACATATTCATCAGTGCGTCGCCGACAATCAAGTTGGTTTCCTCCACATCAAGCCCGATAGAGCCCTCCGTGTGGCCGGGGAGGGCCACAATACGCGCGTCAATCCCGTAGTCTGTGAGACAATCCCCCTCCTGCAGCAGCACTTCCGGCGCAAAAACCCGCATACTGCGGCGGGAGAACTCCCGGAGGGACGCCGACAGGACAACCTTGCCCAGAAGCGTCTCGGCGGAGAGGGCCTGATTGGCGTTGGACGGGATCAAATTGAGATCCCGCCCACTCATCCCAATGGGAACCCTCAGCGTCTCTGACAGAAACGCCGCGTTCTCGGCGTGATCAAAGTGCCCATGGGTCAGGACAATCAGCCGGACACGATAGCGTCTGCATGCCTCCAGCACCCGATGGGCAAACTCCCGCCTCCCGGTATCCACCAATACGCCGCCGGCCCCATTCTCCACGATATAGCAGTTCACATTCCCGCACCTGATCCGATGAATCTCACTCATCCCAACGCCTCCTTTTTAAAAGTCCCGCGCTGACCGGCCCCTCTGTCCGCAGACAATCGTCTCTGCCGCCCCCAGCGCCTTGGCCTCCTCCGGATCGTGAGTAACCGCCAGCACGGTGCGCCCCTCCCGGCGGCGAAGGGTCTCGGCAATGGCCAGCGCCTTGGTCTCCCCGTCCAGCCCCCGGTAGGGCTCATCCAGCAGCAGCACATCATAGGGGGCCGTCAGCGCCCGCAGGATAGCCACCCGCCGCCGCATCCCGCCGGAGAGGTGGGAGAGGGGCGCGTCGGCCCACTGCGCCAGCCCCATGGTGCCAAGGGCCTCCCGGGCCCCAACCGCGGTGAGGCCCGGTGCGGTCAGCCGCAGGTTGTCCGCCGGGGAGAGGCAGGGGCAGAGCCGGTCCTCCTGGAACACCGCGCTCAGCCGCCGGCCCGCAAGGCCGGTGACAGTTCCGCTGTCCGCCTCTGTCAGCCCCATCAGGATCCGCAGGAGGGTGGTTTTCCCCCAGCCGGAGGGGGCCATCAGACAGGTGACGGCCCCGGCGGTCAGACGGGCGTCAAAGTCCTCCAGCACCATTTTGCCGCCGTAGGACTTGCAGAGGCGGCATATGACAATATCCTCCAAACTCACACCCCCCGAAACAGCCGCTCTCCCAGCCGGAGGAGCCTGACGGCCCCCCGCTCAAAGCACAGGCTCAGCACCACCACCGCCAGTGTGCAGGCGAAGAGGTCCGCCGTATCCAGATAGACCTTGGCCTGCTGCATACGCTCCCCCAGAGAGCCGGCGGGGATGCCGATGATCTCCGCCGCTGTCCCGGCCTTCCAGCTCAGCCCCATAGACACCGCGCAGGCGGCGGAGAGGTGGGGCCACAGGGCGGGGAGGCGAAGAAAGCGCAGCCGCCGCAGAGGGGAGAGGCGAAAGACCCGGCCCATCTCCAAAAGCGCCGGATCGGCGGCGCGGAGCCCCCGGATGGCGCCGGCGTAGAGCACCGGCAGGGCCATGAGGAAGGTGATCAGCACCGACAGATTTCTGGCGGAGACCCACAGCAGGGCCAGGATGGTGAAGGAGGCCACCGGCACGCTCCGGATGGCCAGCATAGCCGGGGAGAGCAGCTCCTCCGCCCGCCGCCATCGGCAGGAGAGCGCCGCCAGCCCCACCCCCGCCGTCAGGGCCAGCAAAAAGCCGCCGGCAATCCGGGAGGCGGAGAGGACCACCGCGCGCCGGAAGGACGCCGCGGCGCCCAGCGCCGCCAGCCGGGCCAGCACATGGAGCGGGGAGGGGAGGAGCAGGGCACTGCCCAGCGCCATGCTCCCCGCCTGCCACACCGCCAGCCAAAAGGCCGCCGCCCACCAGCGGACCCGCCCGCTCTCAGGGGACATAGAAGAAGCCCTCCCCCGGCAGCGCACCGCCGACAGACTGGGGATTCTGCCCATAGAGCACCTGGAGATAGCCGCCCAGCAGCTCCCGCATCTCCGTCCCGGTGATGCAGACGATGTGACAGGCGGGGAGGGCCCGCTCCGCCGCCTCCGCGTCAATGATGCCGTAAAATTCAATCCTCTGGGCGGCCTCGGGGATGCTGCCGTTGACCCACTCCACCGACTGGCGGTAGTCCTTTAGGAAGGCATTCACCGCCTCCGGATGCTCCTCGGCAAAGGCGGTGCGGACCACCGCCGCGCCGGTGATCAGGGCGGAGCCGCCGCCATCTTTGGGCAGGCTCTCCCACAGAGCGTTTAAGTCCAGGGCCACGCGGACCTCATCGCTTTTCAGCTCCGCGGCGGCGGCAAAGGGCTGGGGCAGCATAGCCAGAGCGCCCTCCGTGGTCAGGAGGGCGGCGAGGCATTCGGCGTGCTCGCTCTTCCACTGGATGTCCACATCCCGGTCCGGGTCTATCCCGCTCTGGGTCAGGAGATAGCGCAGGACAATTTCCGGCGTGGCCCCCTTGCCGCTGGCGAAGATGGTCCGCCCCCGCAGCGCCTCCGCCGAGCGGACGCTCCCCCCCCGCTCCAGCAGGTAGAGGACGCCCAAGGTATTGACGGCAATGGCCTGCACGCCTCCCTCGGTGTTTTGATGGAGCACCGCCGCTAAATTGGCGGGCACCATGGCGATGTCCACGCCCCCCTTCACCAGCTGGGGGGTGATCTCATCGGCGGAACCGGACAGGGAGAAGCG
>CANPBB010000047.1 GCA_947572235.1 uncultured Clostridia bacterium | reverse complement strand
GGAGCGGCCGGTGTAGATGCCGGTCATCACGTTGACCGCGCCCAGCTCGGTCATCCGGCCCTTTTCAAAGCCCTCCAGAGCGGGGTCCATCTCCGCCTCGAAGAGCTGCTCATAGGTGGGGTTGTAAACGATCTCTGTGGTGCCGGTGATACCGTACTTGGTCAGATCAATCTGCTTCATATGTTTCTTCAACCTCTTTCCCGTTTTTTCAGGCGGCGCGCCGTCAGCCCCCAGCCGTTGTCCGGGCGCACCGTCTCTGCAAGCTATATTATAATACAGCTCTCCGCTGAAAGCTATGGATATTTTGTTAAAACCTCACAAGAAAGTGGGGAAAATTTCAAGTCGTTCTGCTTCATCCCCCCGGTTTGCTGCCGCATTGGCCGGGGAATTGTCTGATGATTGGCGCTGTCCTCCCCATATGGCGGCCCTCTGGGATGCTTTTTGATCCGCCGGCAGGTGGGGAGCTTTGCCGGCCCCTCCGGCTCTTACAGCTTTACAAACCGGATAAAATGGTATATGCTATAGAGGAAGCTGTGCCCGCAGGCGCCGCTTCCAAAACGAAACTGTACTGGGGAGCTGCCTATGAATCTGCCGAAACGCCGTCAGCTGAGCTCTTGGCAATTTTTGACCTTGGGGTACCTGCTGATCATCCTCTTGGGGAGCTTTCTGCTCTCCCTCCCCATCGCCTCCCGCGCGGGGACCTATACGCCCTATCTCAGCGCCCTGTTCACCGCCACCTCCGCTACCTGCGTCACGGGGCTGGCGGTGGTGGACACCTATCTCCACTGGTCCCTCTTCGGCCAGCTTGTTCTGCTGGTGCTGATCCAAGTGGGCGGCATCGGCTTTATGACGGTGCTCACGCTGGTGATGCTCCTGCTGCGCAAAAATGTGGGACTCTACCAGCGCCAGCTTATTATGCAGTCCGCCGGCAATCTGAATCTCTCCGGCTCCGTGGCCCTGATTCTGCGCATTCTGCGGGGGACGCTGCTGATTGAAGGCATCGGCGCAGCCCTCCTCTCCCTCCGCTTCTGTCAGGACTTCGGGTTTTGGGAGGGGATTTACTACGGCGTGTTCCACGCCGTCTCCGCTTTCTGCAACGCCGGTTTTGACCTCATGGGGCGCTTTGGGCCCTTCTCCTCCCTCTCCCCCTACGCCGGGGACCCGCTGGTGTGTCTCACCGCCATTGCACTGGTGCTGCTGGGGGGCTTGGGCTTTCTGGTATGGACGGATCTGATCAAGAGCCGGCTCCGCTTCAGGCAGTTCACCCTCCACACCCGCATTGCGCTGGTGGCCTCGGCGGTGCTGATCATCGTCCCCACCGGGCTGTTCTACTTCTATGAGAGGGACGGGCTCTTGGCGGGACTCAGCCCCTCCCAAGCTTGGCTTCGTGCCCTCTTTGCCGCCGTGACGCCCCGCACCGCAGGCTTTGCCACCATCGACATGGCCAACCTCTCCACCGGCAGTGTACTGCTGACCACGCTTTTGATGTTTATCGGCGGCAACTCCGGCTCCACCGCCGGCGGCATTAAGATCACCACCTTTGTGGTGATGCTCTTCAGCCCCATCGCCGGGGCTAGGCGCAGCAGCAATTTGGTCATCGGCGGACGGCAGCTGGACGACAGCATCACCAAGGAGGCCGCCGCCACGTTGTCTGCCTACCTGCTCTTCGCCGCCGCCGGGTGCATGGTGCTGGCCGCCGGGGAGCCCTTCTCCCTGACGGAGATCCTGCTGGAAGTGGTATCCGCCGTGGCCACGGTGGGGCTCTCCACCGGCATTACCGCCTCCCTGACGGCGGTATCCCAAGTGACGCTGATTCTGTTGATGTTCGCCGGCCGCTTAGGCGTGATGACCTTGGCCATCGCTTTCGGCGAGCGGAGGAACCCGCCGCCCCTGCGCCGCCCCACAGACCGCATCCTAATCGGCTGAGGTTACTTTTCTTGAAAGAAAAGTAACCAAAAGAACTTTCATGCGCTCTCCGCTCTTTTGCGTGTCCAAGGTTTCCGCACGGTGACGGCGGTACAACGCTTGAGGAGAACTTGGTCTTTGGGGAACGATTGTGTAAGGGGAAGTAACCAAAAGAACTTTCATGCGCTCTCCGCTCCTTTGCGTGTCCAAGGTTTCCGCACGGTGACGGCGGTACAACGCTTGAGGAGAACTTGGTCTTTGGGGGACGATTGCGTAAGGGGAAGCAACCAAAAGAGCTTTCATGCGCTCTCCGCTCCTTTGCGTGTTCAAGGTTTCCGCACGGTAACGGCGGTACAACGCTTGAGGAGAACTTGGTCTTTGGGGGACGATTGCGCTATCTCTGCGCCATCTTTGTTCCATCCACGGTTATGAGAAATTTTTGATGAGGTAACTGCTATGAAATCAATTTTAATCATCGGCATGGGCCTGTTTGGGCAAAAACTGGCCGCGGATCTGTCCCGGAGGGGGGACGATGTGATGATCGTGGACCGAGATGAGGACGTGATCAACGAGCTCTCTCCCCACTTCACCGGGGCCTACATCGGCGACTGCACCAATGAGGATGTGCTGCGCAGCTTGGGGGTCAGCAATTTTGACGCGGTGGTGGTCACAGTGGGCAGCGATTTCCAGTCCTCCTTGGAGATCACCGCCTTGGTGAAGGAGCTGGGGGCTCTGCGGGTCATCGCCAAGGCTGACCGGGACATTCAGGCCAAGTTCCTCCTGCGCAACGGTGCTGATGAAGTGGTCTATCCCGACCGGGACATGGCGCTGAAGCTGTCGCTGAAGCTCCACGCCCGGAATATCTTTGATTATGTGGACCTGTCCCAAGGGTATGGCATCTTTGAAATTGCCGTACCTAAGAGCTGGGTGGGCCGCAGTCTGCGGGAGAGCGATGTCCGACGCAAGTATCAAATCAACGTCCTCTCCATCCGCGACGGCAGCGAGCTGGTGCCCGTGCCCGACCCGGATTTCGTGTTCACCGAGGACGACCACGTGATCGTCATGGGGCAGGAGGACGTAGTGCTGAAGCTGTCGAATAAGGGGTAATAGGGTTACATACTGCGCAGCAGGGCGTCCGGTTGTCTGGACGCCCTGCTGTGGGTTACAGGGTATAGGGGTATATTTTGATTCCATCGGCAGAGGCGGAGAAGGAGATCAGGCCCCCGGCCTTTTGTGGGGTAGAAATTGCGCGGATGTCTATCATTTCCAGCCAGTCTCCAGCGAATCGCAGATAGCAGAACGCCTCATCCGCCTCCTCGCAGAGGCCGTGGAATACCACGGTGTCGCCTGCAAGGGCTGTGGCGGGGGCGCGGATCCGGGGCGCGGCGGCCTCCCGGGGAGTGTCAATGACGAGCTCCACATGGCAGCTGCTCCGGACGATGGGGAGCTCCCTATTTTGCCAGATGCCTTGCAGGGGGCCTACAGGGGTCCGGCCCGATACCATGATCCGGCCCCCTTGGCGGCAGACCCTTTCGACAGCAAAGCGCATGGCGGCTCTCCTTTTTGCGGCGGCGTGAATCGTGTATGGGGGATTGCGGGTGCTATCGGCTGGTCAGCTGCTGGGAGATTGGCAGGGCGGGGCATGGCTGCGTTTGTTGAGGGGAGCGGGTGGATCAGGGGGCACAGAAACAGCCCGCTGTGGTTTCACAGCGGGCTGTTTCTGGCGCAGAAGGAGGGATTTGAACCCTCGCGCGCTTTTTAGACGCCTACTCCCTTAGCAGGGGAGCCCCTTCGGCCACTTGGGTACTTCTGCATGCTCTATTCAAAACCGCTTTCCCGGTCAGTCAACTGGCGGAGAGAGTGGGATTCGAACCCACGGATGCTTTGACACATCGCCGGTTTTCAAGACCGGTTCCTTAAACCGCTCGGACATCTCTCCCAATCGGTCTCAGGCGCGATAAAAATAATACCACGTTCTTCTGCATTTGTCAATGAAAAAATTTATTTCATTTTTATAAAAAAGGGCTTGCAAAACTCCGCCGAGTGTGGTATCCTTTCTTAGCTGACAAAAACAAATCCGGGTGTGGCGAAGTTTGGTATCGCGCCTGAATGGGGTTCAGGAGGCCGCTGGTTCAAGTCCAGTCACTCGGACCATAGCAAGCAGACAGATCGCTTTGGGGTGATCTGTCTGCTTGCTTTTTTGTGCATATTCCGCTTCGCCGCCCGCAGGTGCAGAAGGACCCCCGCACAGAGCGGAGGGCCTTTCTGCGTTGAGTCCGCCGGGGCTTTATACCTACTCTTTCGGCTTCCGAAATCTCTCCAAGCATGCGTCAATTGTCGGGTACATGGTGAAATTCTGGCACTTCAGCCGGCGCATCGTTGACTCAACCCTCTGCTTGTCCTCATCGCTGAAGTAGGAGATGTGCCACTGTGGCGGGGCGGTCTCTTTGGGGCGTTCAGCCTTTGTCTCCCCGCCGCCGGAGGGAGGGCCCATCTCCGAATGCCCTATGCCCTTTTTGCCGGCGCGGCGCAGCATTTTCATAAATACTTTGTCCCTCCGCCAATTGCGCTCACACTGCTCGGCGAGGAACCGCCTGCGGACAGCGGCGGCCTCTATGCGCAGCATCCGCTCACTCTCCGGATCCCCCTCTATAATAGGCGGGTAGGCGCTCGGTATTACGCCCATGGAGCGGTAACTCCCGTGGACGGCATATTGGACATTCATCTGGAACGTCTCCAGCGAATCCATCTGATCCAAATACGCCTTGTCCTCCTCGCTCAAATCCTCCTCCGGGTCCTCCATAATGCCTTGGGTGGCGTTTACTATATGGCGGAAATACCCGATATCCGCCGGGCCAAATGAGTGCCCAAGTACATAGATCTGCTTGATGTCCCCCGCCATTAGCCCATGTATGGCAAAAAAGAGGCACAGATCGCTAAAATTGTCCTCTATGTGCTTGTCCGTGTCATATAGAATTTCCTCTATAATATACAGTCCCTGATACCTGCCGCCCAGCCGCTTCAGGGGCTGGTAGGGGGACTCGGGATGGGCGGCGTGGCCAAATATGATGGACGCCGGGTCCGTCGCCTCCCCATGTATGTGGTACTCATCCTCCGGGTTGATCCGGAAGCGCTTTGGCAGTGTGTCTGTATAATTGAAGTTGACAAACAGACAGTTGTCACCAAATTGGTACCCTGTTTCCTGCCCCTTTAGCTGGATGGTCCCAATCCAGTCACAGAAGGCCTTGCGGAGGATGCGCTGCGCATTGTGCGCGCTTCGCTTCATCTCGCTGAGCCCGTGCCTCTCCTTGCCAAAGTACAGGTTCAGCCGCTGGGTGTCTATCTTGTTTAGTGAATCCTCAAATCTGTGCCAGAACATGTGGGCCAGTCCCGTATCGGGCGCAAAGGGATTCCCATACAGCAGCTCCACGTCGCTGCACACCACGGGTTTTCCGGTTTGATCCAGCTTGGGCTTCCTGTCCGCACCGTAGATTTTGTACGCTTTGATCCGCAGTTTTCGGAGAATCTCCTCCCGATGTGCATAATAGTATTCCTCAAACTGACTGTAGCTTGTATTAAGCCCCTGCCAAATATCGAAGCCGTTCCCTATCAGGATCAAAGTGTCCTTATGAGGCGCCGCCGGCTGTACCGGCTCTTTCTTTTTCCTGCGCAGCATACG
The DNA here is from genome assembly GCA_947572235.1 of uncultured Clostridia bacterium. Classification (GTDB taxonomy): domain Bacteria; phylum Bacillota; class Clostridia; order Oscillospirales; family Oscillospiraceae; genus CAJFPI01. The sequence continues at coordinate 12,590 of CANPBB010000047.1, read as the reverse complement.
CCATAACCACCCCCTTTCAGTGTACCACGGGGGAGGCGCTGGATCAATATCTTCCTGCCCTTTCACCGCCTTTTCCGCCCGGTGAGAGAACAATCCCGCAGGCTTTGTTGCTTTTCCCTTCCCGTTTTGCTATACTGTTTCAAAGTCACCGCCGACAACATCGCAGGAGGATACTTCCATGCTGACTATTGAAACCCGCCGTATGCTGCTTACCGAGGCCGCGGAGACAGAGATCGGCACTGTCCTCGCCATAGAGCGCCACCCGGAGAACCGGGACTTTATCTGGATAGGCACCGAGGCGGAGCACCGTGGGGAAATCCACGATCCGGACTGCCTGCTCCTGCTGTTCCTCCGGCGGGAGGATCGGGCCGTTTTGGGCTATGCGCTGTGCTGCATCGACCGCAAGTCCCACCGCTTCGAGGTGCGGCGCATCGTCGCCAAGGAAAAAGGGCGGGGTTATGGGCGGGAAGCGCTGAAAGCACTGATCCGCTATGCCTTTACGCAGCTCGGCACCCATCGCCTCTGGCTGGATGTGTACCCCGACAATCTCCGGGGGATCCGGCTTTATGAGTCCTTGGGAATGCACCAAGACGGGGTTCTGCGCCAGAACTATCTGTCAGACCGGGGGTACTTGGACCAGATCGTCTACTCCCTCCTCCGCAGCGAGTATACCGCCATGGAGAGCCGCTTTCAGGAGGACTGACTGTCTCCCGCAAAGCCGCAGTCAGGCGGGCGCCTTGGTCTGCGGCTTTTTCCGCCGCCTCTTTCCAGCGTACCGCCGCCACTTTGCGATTGCTTTTCCGCTGAGATTTTGCTATACTACTCTATATTCCAAGTGTAAAGTGGTGTATTATGAGATTTTGGCAAAAACGAAAATCCCCCCATACCATCCTCCGCAGCGCGGGAAGCGCGCTGCTGGCCTCCCTGCTCTGCCTGCAGCTGGTAGGCACATCAGCGGACCGCGCCGGTTTGGGCGCTGTCACGCCGGAGGCCATGCCCCCTTGGGACAGCTACCCCTTGGTGGCCCACGCGGTGGGTTCCGTGGACGAGTATGTCTGCGTCCCCTCCTTGGAGTCCTTTCTGAACAACTACCGCCAAGGCTACCGGGTGTTCGAGTGCGATCTCATTGAGACTGCCGACGGACACCTTGTCCTCCGTCATGACTGGTCAGCGGGGATGCAGGCGGGCATTGACGAGACCCGCGTCCCCACCCTTGCGGAGTTCCGCGCCGCCCCTCTCTACGGGCGGTACACCCCCCTCACCTTCGCCGACCTTCTGGAGCTGATGGTGGCCTACCCCGATGTCTACATCATCACCGACAGCAAGGGCACGAAGGCGGAGCTGGTGCAGAAGGAATTTTCCGCCATCCTGTCCGAGGCGGAGGCCCAAGGTGCCCAAGCCCTGCTGGAGCGGTTCATCGTCCAGCTCTACTCCCCGGAGATGTACGACATCGTCCGCAAGGTCTACCCCTTCCAGCACTATATCCTCACCCTCTATCAGACGGATTTCAACGGGGAAGCAGAGCAGTTTGAGACCTACGCCAAGGCCTGCTCCCTCTTGGGCATCCACACCATCACCATGTGGCACTACCTCTATGACGAAGCCTTTCTGCCTATCATGGAGCGCTACCATATCCAAGTCTATGTCCACACGGTCAACGACAGCGCGGCGGCGGGCTCGCTGCTGCGCCGGGGCGTCACCGGCGTCTACAGCGACCGCATTGATCCTGCCGCCCTCGGCGGCGTCTACCCCCAAACGGAGAAGGAGGACTCTCTCTTATGACACTCTACGAAAAAACCTTGCACAGCGAGACGCTCTTCACCGGCCACATCATCAAGGTGCGCCTGGACACTGTGCAGCTGCCCAACGGCAAAAACGCCACCCGGGAGGTGGTCAACCATCCCGGCGGTGTGGGCATTCTGGCTCTGGACGAGAAGAACAATGTCCTCACCGTGAAGCAGTACCGCTATGTCTATGGACAGACCCTTCTGGAGATTCCCGCCGGCAAGCTGGAGCCCGGCGAAGACCCCTATGCCGCCGCCCTGCGGGAGCTGCAGGAGGAGACCGGCGCCACAACGGACAAGCTGGTCTCCTTAGGGGAGATCTACCCCACCCCGGGCTTTTGCAGCGAGATCATCCGCCTCTACTTGGCCCGCAACCTGACCTTCGGGGAGATGTCCCCTGACGAGGACGAGTTCTTAGAGGTACAGCGGGTGCCCTTCCCGGTGATGGTGGACCAAGTGCTGCGGGGGGAGATCAGCGACGCCAAGACCTGCGTCGCCATTTTGAAAGCCAAGCTGCTGTTAGGTCTGTAAGGAGGGTTCATGGAGCGAAAAAAGCGTGTCCTCATCGTGGAGGACGAGAAGAATATTGTGGATATCCTCCGCTTCAACCTCCAGCGGGAGGGCTATGAGACAGCGGAGGCCTACGACGGCGAGGCCGGTCTTCAGCTGGCGGAGACGGAGAATCCGGATCTGATCCTCCTGGACGTGATGCTCCCCAAGCTCATCGGCTTTGAGGTGTGCAAGCGGCTGCGGGAGAAGGGGAACAATGTCCCTGTGATCATCCTCACCGCCCGGGAGGAGGAGACGGACAAGGTCTTAGGTCTGGAGATCGGGGCCGACGACTATATCACCAAGCCCTTCTCCATGCGGGAACTGATGGCCCGCGTAAAGGCCAATATCCGCCGCACCGAGATGCGCATGGACGGCGGCAGCAGCGTCATGGACACCGGCTCCGGCCTTGTGGTCAACACAGACACCTACCAAGTGACCAAATCCGGCAAGGCGGTGGACCTGACCCAGCGGGAGTATGAGCTGCTCACCTTCCTGGCCAGCCACCCCGGCAAGGTATACAGCCGCATCGACCTGATGGAGCAGGTCTGGAACTACGGCTATGTAGGCGACGACGTGCGCACCGTGGACGTCACCGTCCGCCGCCTCCGCGAGAAGATCGAGGACGATCCGGCAAGCCCCGCCTACATCCTCACCCGCCGGGGGGTGGGGTATTACTTCTCCGGAGGGCAGAGCTGAGGCGAAATTGTGATGCAGGAGTTAGGAATCAGGAGTGAATGTATCCAGCTCACGCTGGACGATCTGAAATTCATTCGCCGCAGGCGGATCCCACAACTCCTGACTTCTGACCATGGAAAGGGTGATGGCAGCGTGTTTCGTTCTCTCCATATGAAGCTGGTGCTGATCATGCTGCTGCTGATCACCTCGCTGATGACGATTGTGGGGGCCTTCCTCATGACCAGCATCACCAGCTTCTATATTGATCAGTTCTATGAGCAGATGAGCGGCACCTTCGGCAATGACAGAGCCTCCTTCTATCAGGCGCTGCGCAGCGAGGCCGCCGGGGAGGACGGGCTTCAGCGGGTGCAGCAGATGCTGGAGGCCAACGCCGGCGCCCTGGGAATCGACGCCAGAAGCCGGAATTATTATATTCTGGACGGAAACAGCGGCGCCGTGCTCACCGGCTCCGATGAGGAGGGCGCCGGACAGCTGGTCCAGACCTCCAACCTCATGGCCGCGCGGAACGGAGAGGTGGGCGATGACAGCGACATCACCGCCAACTATATGGACTTTGCCATCCCCATCAAGGGGGATGACAGCTTCTTTATCATCTATATCTATGACAACCGGGATACCGTCAGCGACCTGAATGCCCAGCTCTTTATGATTATCGTGCAGGCGCTGCTGGTGGGCCTTCTGATTTCGGTGCTCCTGAGCTTCCTTCTGAGCAAGACCATGACCACCCCCATTGAAAAGCTTACCGAGGGAGCCGAGCGGGTGGCGGCGGGGGACTTCTCCAACGCCATCACGGTGGAATCCTCCGACGAGATCGGCGTGCTCACCACCACCTTCAACGACATGGCCGCGGTGCTGGAGGAAACTCTGGCCGCGGTGGAGACCGAGCGGAATAAGCTGGACACCCTCTTTCTCCACATGACTGACGGTGTGGTGGCTTTCGCCGGGGACGGCACCATCGTCCACTGCAACCCGGCCGCCTCCGCCATGCTGGAGAGCGCCGTGGAGGTGATGGACTACGACAGCCTCTTCGCCGGCCTCTGCCCCCTCAGCGAGCTCCGCGCCCTCCGGCGGCCGGACTTCCGGGCGGCGGAGATGAACATCCACGAGAAATATATCGAGATCTACTTCGCCCCCTTTGATCAGGACAGCGGCAGCGGCGTCATGGCTGTGCTCCACGACATCACCGCCCAGCGGAAGAACGAGGAGATGCGCAAGGAGTTCGTCGCCAACGTCTCCCACGAGCTGCGCACCCCCCTGACCAACGTGCGCAGCTATGCGGAGACCATCCGGGACAGCTATGACATCCCCCGGGAGATGGAGAACGGCTTTTTGGACATCATCATCGGGGAGACCGACCGGATGACTCACATCGTGCAGGACCTTCTCACCCTCAGCCGCCTGGACTCCGGCCGGGCGGAGCTGAAGATGCTTCGCTTCCCCTTCGGCGACGCCATTGAGAGCGTGTGTCGGGCGGTGGAGCTGGAGGCCCAGCGCCGGGGACACACCTTGGTCCGCAGCTACGATATCGGGGAGCTGCCCATGATCGTGGGGGACCGGAACCGGCTGGAGCAGGTGATGATGAACGTTATCGGCAACGCCATCAAGTACACCCCCGACGGCGGGACCATCCGCGTCAGCGCCGGGTCCGGCGCCTCCAAGGTATGGATGGAGGTTCTGGACAACGGCATCGGCATCCCCCGGCAGGACTGGAACCGGATCTTCGACAGGTTCTACCGGGTGGATAAAGCCCGCTCCCGGGAGAGCGGCGGCACAGGTTTGGGCCTCTCCATCGCCCGGGAGATCGTCCTCCGCCACGGGGGCACCATTGGGCCGGTGGAGCACGAGGGGAAGGGCACCACCATCCGCATCACCCTGCCCATCCGTCAGGCCGCGCAGGCCGGGGAACACCATGAGTAGGCGGCGGGGCATCGAGGCGCTCCAGAACTTAGCCATCGCCCTTCTGGCGGCGTCGGCGCTGCTGCTGGTGCTCCTGGTGGTCTCTTATGAGAGCGGGCGGGACGGGCGGCTGCCCAGCTGGCAGGAGCTCTTCCCCCCCGCCGGAGAAGGCGGGACCGCCTCCGCCAGCGATCTCACCGCCCTCTCCGCCCCGGTGGATATCGTGGTCACCAACCAGTACGGGCGGGGCAGCTACCTCCTCACCGCCGACGACCCCGCCATCAAGGAACAGCTGACACGCCTCCTGCAGGAGGCCTTGGGCTCCGCCGGGTCGGTGGAGGCGGTAACGGAGGATCTGTTCCGCGCCGCGCTGAACGCCCCCGGCGTCTACTTCGACTACTTGGTTCCCCTCCCCGCCGCCATCGTGGCCAGCCGCATAGGGGCGGAAACGGACTTGGGCGGACAGTTTCGCCGGGCACTCCTCTCCCGGGAGGGGGAGGCCGTCCGGCTCTACCTGTGGGACGGGGCGGGGACCATCTGCCGCTACCCCACCGCCGTCTCCCCCGACGTGCTGACTGCGGCGGTGGACCTTTTCGGCACCGACGACACCTTCTTCGCCTTCGAGGGCGGGGAGGACTACGAGGGGCTGGACCCCTACAGCGTCCTGCAGCTGGGGAAGATCACACTGCCCACCCTCACCGCCGCCTCGGCCCCCATTGCCGTTGACACCCTCCTCTCCCATTTGGATTTCGGCCGCAGCCCCCTGCGCTATCCCGAGGCCGGAGGCACGGTGGTGGTGGAGAATCTCCGCACTCTGCGTATCCGACCGGACGGCGTACTCCTCTACACCGGGGACACCCCCGCCGCCGCAGGCTCCCTGCTGGACGTGGCCGGCGGCTCGGAGCACCCCAGCGCCGTGGAATCCGTCCTATCCGTCCACCGGCTGATGGAGACGCTGCTGGAAAACGAGGGGGACGCGGCGTGGTACCTCTCCGGCTACGAGGAGACAGCAGAGGGCTGCCGCCTCACCTTTGACTATCTGGTGGGCGGCATACCGGTGTACTTCGCCGATGATGTCAGCGCCATGGAGGCGGAAATCGCCCACGGGGTCATCATCTCCTTCACCCTCCGCTGCCGGCAGTATGCTCCCAGTCAGGAGGCGGCGTCCCTGCTGCCGGTGCGCCAAGCGGCGGCCATCGCCGCGGACAAGTACCCCGGCGGCTTTCTCACCCCCGGCTACGCCGACCGCTCCGCCGCCCTCACCCCCGGCTGGCTCTCCAGAAAGCAGGGGGGAACACGTTAGGAGCGAGGAGCTGTGGTGCCGCCTGACAGCGGCAGGATTTGAATTTTTGCAAGTGGGGATAGGGGCACCTGTTTGATCGGAGAGAGCAGGCGTTCTCCTTCTGCCGGCACAGTTCAAATTGTCCAGCACAGCTGGACACATTCACCCCTAACTCCCGCTCCTCACTCAACTGGAGGTGTCCATGGAAACCCGACAGCTGAAAAACATCACCATCCTGATCCTTCTGCTGCTGAATTTGTTCCTCCTGTCGCTGCTGCTCCACTTTCGCCTCCAGAAGGCCAGCAGCGGGCGGAGGCTTGCCGAGCAGCTTCTTACCCTCTATGAAAACAGCGCCGTGGCCCTGCCGGAGGAGGAGGCGCTGCTCAACGCCGCCGCCCCGGTCTCCCTGTCGCTGAACCGGGACCTGCACCATGAGGCGGAGATCGCCGCCTTCCTCTTGGGCGAGGAGACAGAGGGAGAGGCCCAAGGCGGCGGCATCTACACCTACACCGGTTCCCATGGCACCGTGCAGTTTCGCAGCAACGGGGCCTTCGATTACACCCCCAAGGGCCAGCGGATCAACGCCCCTTTGGATTTCTGCCAAGAGTTCTGTGACCGCTTCGGCTATGTGGAGGCGGAGGAGATCACCCTCTCCGGCGAGAGCGGCTCCTTCTCCGCCCTGCGCAGCGTGGAGGGAGTGCCGGTGTACAACGCCTCCCTGTCCTTTCTCTTTGAGGACGGACTGCTCCTTAGCGTATCCGGGTCCTGCCTCTCCCCCGCCGGCAGCGCGCCGCTGTCCGGCAGCCGCTTCACCGTGGCGGACGCTCTGGTGAAGTTTTTGGACTACCGCAACGCCAGCGGTGTGGTGTGCAGCGCCGTCACCGGCGTAAAGCCGGTGTACGAACTGCAGGCCACCGCTGCCCAGCCCATGGGTCTGGCCGCCAAGTGGCAGGTGTCCACGGACACCTACCTCTACTATGTTGACTGCGCCACCGGAGAGATCAGTCGCCCATAATACTGTGTCGAACCCCGCGCCATCCCCTGTGGGGAAGGCGCGGGGTTCGATGCTCCCTTGGCAAGCGATTTTTGAGGGTCCGGTGCCGACTTTACAGATTTTTTACAAATCCGGTGGATTTGTTGATTCTGTTCTTGCTTTTATGGGAATTTCTGATATACTATAAAAAGTGTCGCTCTGCGGAAATTTGGAGGATTGGATGCGGAGCTTCCCTTTTGGGGAAACCTTTTCGTTTCCTATGTATGAAGCTGTGTTCTCAGGGCAAACTGTCTGATGGCAGCTTGGGCCCTGTGGTGATATAAGGAGAGTGTTCTTTTGACAAAGTATATTGTAGAGGGCGGCAATCCCCTCTTTGGTGAGGTCCATATCAGCGGCGCCAAAAATGCCGCTGTGGCGATTATTCCCGCGGCGCTAATGGTGGATGGCGTGTGCCGCATTGAAAACATCCCTCAGATCAGTGACGTAAGCCTCCTGCTCTCTATCCTGCAGGATTTGGGCGCCAGTATCCGCACCGTAAACCGCAGCACAGTGGAGATCGACTGCACCGGTATCCGCAACGGCCAAGTCCCCTACGACTCCGCCCGCCGCTGCCGGGCCTCCTACTACATGATCGGCGCTCTGCTGGGGCGCTTCGCCAAGGCCGACGTGGCCCTCCCCGGCGGCTGCGACTTCGGCGGCACCCGGCCTATTGACCAGCATCTTAAGGGCTTTAAGGCCTTAGGCGCGGAGGTGTCCGTGCAGGGGGGCTTTATCAATGCCGGCGCCGCCAATGGACGGCTGAACGGCGCCTCCATCTTTTTTGACAAGGTGTCCGTGGGGGCCACCATCAACATCATGCTGGCCGCCGCCCTCTCCGACGGGCTCACCGTTATGGAGAACGTGGCCAAGGAGCCCCACATTGTAGATGTGGCCAACTTCCTAAACTCCATGGGAGCCAACATCAAGGGCGCGGGCACCGACGTGATCAAAATCCGGGGTGTAGAGCGCCTCCACGGCGGCACCTACTCCATCATCCCTGATCAGATCGAGGCGGGCACCTATATGGCCGCTGTGGCCGCCTGCGGCGGTCAGGTGAAGATCTGCAACATCATCCCCAAGCACATGGACTGCATCACCGCCAAGCTTTTGGAGATGGGCGTGGAGGTGGATGAGATTGACGACAGCCTTCTGGTCCGCCGGATTGGTCCTCTGACCAAGGCCAACGTAAAGACCATGCCATACCCCGGCTTCCCCACAGATATGCAGCCCCAGCTGGCGGCGGCGCTGTGCATGGCCCACGGCACCAGCATTATCACCGACAGCGTCTGGTCCAGCCGTTTCCGCTACGTGGACGAGTTCAAGCGGATGGGGGCCCAGATTCAAGTCAACGACAATCTGGCTATTATTGAGGGGGTGGAGCACCTCACCGGCGCCCAAATCCAAGCCTGCGACCTGCGGGCCGGCGCGGCCATGATCATAGCCGCTCTGGCCGCCTATGGCACCAGTGAGATCACCGGCGTCCACTATATCGAGCGGGGCTATGAGAGCGTGGTGGAGAAATTCCGCAAGTTGGGCGGAAACATCTCCTCGGTGGAGCTGGAGGACTCGGACAGCATTCTGATCTCCGCGGGGTAAGGATACAAGCCTCGGACTTTGCCCCTGCGGGGCAAAGTCCTGCGATGCTGGCTCTGTGAGAGGATTTTTTGCCGAAAATACGGTTTTGGGCAGAATTGATCTTGTTTTCTGCGCCTGTGCGCGCGAACCTCTGCCGGTTTCTTTCACAAAAACAGGGTATTTTACCCTGTTTTTTGCTTAGTTGACACCTTTCCCCCTTCGATTCCACCTAATTACATAAGAAAGGCGGTTTTTTATGCGCTTTCAGACCTTTGCCAGCTCCTCTGCTGGAAATGCCGCGCTGCTCTCCTGCGGGGAGACTCATATTCTGATCGACACCGGGATCAGCTGCCGGCGCATCCAGACCGCGCTGCGGCAACTGGGGCTGTCTCTGCGGGATCTGTCCGCCGTGCTGATCACCCACACCCATACCGACCACATTGCCGGTCTGGCTACGCTGATCAAGGCCTGTCAGGTCCCCGTCTATTGCAGCGAGGAAACCGGGCGGCAGCTCCGCTACCGGCTGGCCGGGGTGGAACGGGTTCTTACCACCTTTCCCTTGGGCGGCGAGACAGCGGTGGGCGGATGCCGGATCACCTCTGTGCCCACCAGCCACGACAGCCCCGGCAGCACAGGCTTCCGCGTGGACGAGGCGGAGGGGAGCTTGGGGTATCTCACCGACACCGGAGTACTGCCTGACGCCGCGGAGTGTCTTTTGGGGGTGGATCTGCTGGTGCTGGAGGCAAACCACGATGTGGAGACCCTGCGCTCCGGCCCCTACTCCTACTACCTAAAGCGGCGGGTGCTGGGACCTCAGGGGCATCTGAGCAATGACGATGCCGCCCGGTTTGCCCGCCAGTCCGCAGAGGCGGGCACCGGTGGGATTATTTTGGCCCACCTGAGCCGGGAGAACAACACGCCCCAGATGGCCCTGCGCACCGTGGGCACCGCCCTCTCCTCTGTGGGCTACACTGGGACCCTCTCCGCCGCCCCTCGGGGGGAGGCCGGGCCGATCTATACCGTCGGAGGGGAGGCGGAGCCATGCTGAGGGTCTGTCTGATCTGCGTGGGGAAGCTGAAGGAGCGGTTTTATCAGGAGGCCTGCGACGAGTATGTGAAGCGGCTGGCCCCCTACTGCAAGCTGACCATCGTGGAGCTGCCGGAAGAGAAGCTGCCGCAGGCCCCCTCCCAAGCCCAGATTGATGCCGCGCTGGCCAAGGAGGCAACAGCGATCCGGGGCAGAATCCCCCCCAGCGCCCGGGTGGTGGCCCTGTGCGTGGAGGGCCGCCTGCGTTCCAGCGAGGAGATGGCCCGGATGTTCCCCGATCTGGCCTACAGCCGGGAGAAGTGTCTGGTGTTTTTGATCGGCGGCAGCTACGGGCTGGATGAGACGCTGAAGAGCGAGGCCCAAGTGCGCCTGAGCATGTCCCCCATGACCTTCCCCCACCACCTGGCCCGGGTGATGCTGCTGGAGCAGATCTACCGGGGGGCGAAGATCAATGAGGGGGGAAGGTACCACAAGTGAGATAGGAGATATTTTTTAAGGTGAAGAGATTAGGGTACAAGGGGTTGTGGTTTTTTTCCCCTTTTTGGCAGGGGGGTACAATTTGTACTTGAACTGGTGGGGGATTCTTGGTAGAATAGGATTGATATTTTATGGTAGAAAGAGGATCTCTTTTTGTGAATAGACGTGCGCTGCGGGCGGCTTTTCCCCGCACGATTCCTGTGATGGCCGGCTATTTGGTGCTGGGAGCCGGGTATGGGCTTCTGCTGCAGAGCCGGGGGTACTCCTTTCTCTGGGCAGTCTTGATGAGCACCACCATCTACGCCGGTTCTATGCAGTATGTGGCTGTAGACCTGCTCTCCAGCGGGGCCTCCCTGCTCTCGGCAGGGCTGCTGACGCTGATGATCAATGCCCGGCACCTGTTCTACGGCCTCTCCATGCTGGAGAAGTATCGGCCGGTGCGGGGGGTGCGGAAGGGGTATCTGATCCACACACTTACCGATGAGACCTATTCCCTGCTCTGTACCGCGCAGCCGCCGGAGGGGGTGGAGGCGGAGGGGTTTTATCTGTGGGTCTCCCTCTTGAACCAGCTCTACTGGATTGCCGGCAGTGCTCTGGGCGGGCTTCTGGGACAGGCACTGCCCTTTGACACCACCGGCGTGGATTTTGCCATGACCGCGCTGTTTGTGGTGATCTTTACCGACCAGTGGCTTGACCGAAAAAACCACCTGCCCGCCCTGATCGGGGTGGGGGTATCCTTCCTGTCCCTGCTTTGCTTCGGGCCGGATCGCTTCATTATTCCCGCCATGGCCGGCATTGCGCTGCTGCTGATGCTTCTGCGCCGGCACGTGGGAGAGGAGGCGGAGCTATGAGCCGCTCTTTGCTGCTGATTCTGGTGATCGCACTGGTGACGCTGTTTACCCGTGTACTGCCTTTTTGGGTCTTTGGCGGGAAGCGGCAGCCGCCGGCGGCTGTCCTCTACTTGGGGCGGGTCCTCCCCTGCGCCATCATGGGAATGCTGGTGGTCTACTGCCTCCGGGGTGTAACCCCGACGGCCTATCCCCACGGCCTGCCGGAGCTGATCGGTGCCGTGTCAGCGGCGCTCCTCCACATCTGGCGGCGCAGCACCCTGCTGAGCATCGCCGTCAGCACGGCAGTCTATATGCTGCTGGTGCAGGCAGCGTTTTAGATTGATGATTATCTATTTTTAGATTTACCCTGCTGATCCCTCTTATTCTGCCGCGGGAGTGACGGCACTTCTTTGCCGGCAATTGCAGCAATGCAGCGGAGCCGGTTTCTCCCTGATTTTTATATTGATAAATATCAATATTTATAACTGCGCACTACTTCCCCAAATCTGTAAGGAGGAATAACGATATGGATTTCATGAAGGAGTACCAAACGTGGCTGGACAGCGATCTGCTGACCGCCGAGGAACATGCGGAGCTCTCAGCCATCCAAGGCGACGAGAAGGAGATCGAGTCCCGGTTTTTTGCGCAACTGTCCTTTGGAACGGCTGGCCTGCGGGGCACCATGGGGATGGGCACCTATCGGATGAACATCTACACCGTGCGCCACGCCACACAGGCCTTTGCGCAGGTGATTCTGGCGGAGGGTTCCGAGGCCGTCCAGCGGGGGGTGGCGGTGTGCTACGACTGCCGGAACCACTCCGACGAGTTCGCCCAGGCGGCGGCGCAGGTCCTGTCCTGCAACGGCATCCCCGTGCGCCTGTTTGAGTCCCTGCGCCCCACCCCGGAGCTGTCCTTCGCCATCCGGGAGTACGGCTGCATCGCCGGCATCAATGTCACCGCCAGCCACAACCCCAAGGAGTACAACGGCTATAAGGTCTACTGGGAGGACGGCGCCCAGCTGCCTCCCCAGCACGCCGACGAGGTGGCCAAGATCATGAAGGAGCTGGATGTGCTCACCGGCCCTGTGCTGAGCTGCGCCGCCCCCGCCCCCATCACCGCCATGGGTCAGGAGACCGACGAGAAGTTCCTCTCCAACGTGATGGCCCAAGTCAACGACAAGGCGGCGGTGGAGAAGGTGGCGGACACCTTTAAGATGGTGTACACCCCCTTCCACGGCACCGGGTACAAGCTGATTCCCGAGGCTCTGAAGCGCTTGGGCATGAAGCACGTGATCTGTGTCCCTGAGCAGATGGTCATCGACGGGGACTTTCCCACCGTGGTCTCCCCCAACCCGGAGAACCCGGAGGGCTTCTATCTGGCGGTGGACATCGCCAAGCGGGAGGGCGCCGACTTCATCC
>CANPBB010000046.1 GCA_947572235.1 uncultured Clostridia bacterium | reverse complement strand
TAACATTCTACACCTCAAGTCAATGCACTGTTATTTTATTGGATTGCTATAAAATCGCCCTCTTCATATATGTGAAATTTTGCGCCTTTAGGCAAAATATTCCGCAAATCCGTCTTAAACTCAGCAGCTTGCAATAATTCAATCACATCGCCAAAACGAGGATCATCGGGAGCAATCACAAACGGGACATCTTCAGCATTGCTCCCATCGTTAAAATAGCCTTGTATCAGGGTACAATGGGACAAATCAAGAACAGGGTAACGCTGTTCAATGGTCAATAGATAAAGGCAAAGGCAGCCGCGCCAAGCAGGACAGCCCAAACAAAGCCGCTCCTCTTCTCTTTTTCATATATGGCTCCTCCGCTATTTTCCCATATTCTCCCCTATTCTCCAACTATTTTGCATAGCGCCCACCGCTTCCATCTGGTATCATAAAGCCACAAAACCACCACCGGAGGCGACCGCCATGCGCGCTTGGACAAATCTCGACAACATGAAGGACCTGACCTGCTTTGTCATGCGCCGGGGGTTCCAGCTCTCAGCCCTCCTGCTGCTCTTAGGCTGCTGGGCCATTCTAAAGGGCTCCTTGGACACCGCCGACACCTTCCGCCAGCTCTCCTCCACCGTCCTGCTCTTGACGGTGCTGGGCACCGCCTACATAGAGACTCATTCATCGTAAAAGGTCAGTATCCGCCGGTACGCCTTCCGCATATAGCGCTCCTCCTCCCGCGCCTCGGAGTAGTCCCCCAAAAGGTTCGGGAAGCAAATGTCTGCACGTCCACAATCTCATAGATAGATTTCAATATATCCATCAGCGCCTTGCCGAACCGCCGCCGGTCCAAGGCGCGGCAGTCCATATGGATCCTGATATAGATACTGCTCGCTTTCTTATTCCCACTCAGGAGCTCCAGCTCCAACTGGTTCCGATCCTCCGGGGAGGCCAAAAACAACTCATACAGCCCCCCAACCTCAAATCCCTCCCCCAGCAAAATCGCATAGGCCAAGAGCTCCTCCAAGCCGTCCCACCTATCTCCACTCTAAAAATTCAAATCCGTCCAGCTCCGCTTGACACCACAACGCCTAATTGCAAAAACTCCGTTTTTGTGTACAGCACATTTACCGCTTCCAACAGCCCATTCACCGTCAAATGCCCCGGCAGGCCCAGCTCCTTCTGCAGCGCCTGCCGCCGCTCTGCGCTCCCCGGACCGGTGAGCCCCAAGGCGTAGAGATCCGCCTTGGTCACCTCTCCCCTGCGCAACGCCGTCTCGCCGTCCTCAAATGTAACCCCCGCCTGCTCCAAGGCCCGCAGCAGCACCGCCGGGGACATCCCCTCCACGCCCAGCTTGCCCTCCTTACCGGGGGCCTTCTTCCGGCGCTCCTTTCCGTACACGTCAGGAATGTATGCCTGCTTCACCTGCTCCTTGGGCAGCATCCCCTTCAGCTTTCCCCGGATCACAAAGCCCGCGCCGTCACTGTCCAGCAGCAGTACCGCCCCCCGCTCCGCTGTCAGACGGCGCAGCAGGGACAGGCGCTCCCTGTCCCGGAAAATTCCGAAGCCGCGGGTCTCGAAAATCACACCCTCCACCACTTGGGAGAGGGTGTTTTTGTCGTAGCGGCCCTCCACCACGATGACCTCTTGGACCCGCCTCACGCCTCCGCCTCCTGCCCCAGCTCCATGAGGAACTGCTTCAGCTCCCCGGCGCTGTTCGCCCCGGTGACGCTCTTCATCCGCACATCCAGCGCCTGACAACGCACCACCGCCCGCTCCGCCCAGCGGGTGCTCACCCGTCCCGCCGCCTCCAGAGCCAGCTTGGCCGGGTAGTCCGAGCGCATGTTCCACTGCTTCATCAGCCAGAACTTGTCCAGCCCATTGTCGATGGCCAGTCGGGCGGTGTAAAGCTTGCGCAGCTCCTTCCCCAGCACCGCCAGCAGCATGATGGGCTCCTCCTGGAGCTTCAGCAGCGTCCCAAGGATCTCCGCCGAGCGGTTGAAGTCCCGGCGGGCCAAGGCGGCGGTCATGTCAAAGACCTGGGCCTCCAGCACCGGAGCGGCCACGGCGGCAATGTCTCCCTTGGTCACTGCCGGCCCCTTGGCGTAGGCGCAGACCTTCTCGATCTCCGGGATCAGGGTGTTCATCAGACTGCCGCAGGTAAAAATAAGGTGCTCCGCCGTCTGGTTGTCGATGGATTTGCCGCAGGCCTTGCAGCGGCGGGTGACCCAGTTGAGGAGGTCGCTGCGGCTCTGCTTGTCAAACTGCACCACCGAAACATGGGCGTCGATGGCCTTGCAGAGGGTCTTGACAGTCTTGTTGGGGGCGTAGGAAAGCTGGTCATAGACGAAAATCAGACAGCAGTGGGACGGGAAATCGGAGAGGAGGGCAATCAGGGCCTTCCGCTGCCCCTCGGGCAGCTTGAAGAGGTCCATATCCACCACCTGCACCAGCGTCCGCTCCGCCATCATGGGCAGAGGCTCCACCAGCTCCGTCAGGGCCTCCACCGTTAGGCCCTTCCCCTCCACCTTGTGCGCGTTGAAGGCGGCAAAGGCCGGCGGGACCAGCTTTTTTGCCGCCTCACTGAGGTAGTACTCCCGGAGGTAGGTCTCCTCCCCGTGGAAGATGTAGAGATTGCCCAGCGTCCCCGCTGTGATATCCTGCTTCAGCTGGCGGTAGGCCGCCTGTTTGTCCGCCATAGTCTCGCCTCCTGTTCAGATAGATTGAGATCAATGTGTTCTCACCGCACTGTGACGGACACTGTCCCCTGTAAGTCCGTCCGGTAGAGGGTCATCCCCGCTGCGGCCATCCGCGCCATGGTCTCCTGGGCCGGGTGGCCATAGGGATTGTCCGCCCCCGCGCTGATAATCCCCACCTCCGGCGTCACCCGCTCCAGCAGTACCGGGGAGGTGGCGGTGCGGGAGCCGTGGTGGCCCACCATCAGCACCTCGATATCCGGCAGATCCTTGGAGGCGGTGAGAATCCGCTCATTGACCGTGTTCATGTCCCCGGTGACCAGCAGATCGAAGTCGTCCAAGGTGCACAGCACCGACAGGCCCTCCTCGTTAGTGGAACCCCGGCCCACTGGGGCGTAGACATGGAGCACCGCCTCTCCCAAGGGCACCGTCCGATCCTCGGTAACAATCTCCACCGCTGTGCCGCGCTCCGCCGCCCACTGGCACAGGGCTTCATAGAGGGGCCGGTCCGCCTCCGTGGGGGCGGGAAGGAGCAGGGTGTCCACTTGGACACGAGCCATGAGCACCTCCGCGCCATTGGCGTGGTCGTCGTGGTAGTGGGTGAGGATTAGGTAGCGGAGGCGATAGCAGCCGCAGGTGTTCAGATAGTCCCCCACACTGCCGCCGGGGTCCAGCGCGCCGCTGCTGCCGCAGTCCACCACCGCCGCGGTCCCGGCGGAGGACAGGAGGGTGCTGGCCCCCTGCCCCACGTCGATGGCCGCCGCGTGGAGCCGCCCTTGGTCTGTAAGGACGGGAAGGGCCGCTGTCAGCGCCAGCGTCAGAGCCGCGAGGAGGGCGGTCAGGGCCATCTTCCGCCGACTCTTGGGCGTCAGGGCGTAGAAGATCAGGAGGGCAGCGGCGTAGGCCAGCCAGTATTTCAGATAAGGGTTGGTAAAATACACCGCGTGGTAGGGAATCCGGGCAATCCACTTAGAGAGGGTCAGGATATACCAAGCCCCGGCGCTGGCCGGCAGGGCCAGCAGGGTCCCTAAGGACGGCAGGATCAGCCCCAGCCCCACGGAGAGGAGCCCCGCCATGAAGGTCAGCTGTGCCGCCCAGAGCATCAGGAGGTTGGACAGCGGGGCCAGCACCACCAAGGTGTTGAAGTAGAGCCCGGACAGTGGCGCGGTGGTGATCAGGATGCCCAAGCTGGTGGCCACGGAGGTCCAGATCAGCCGGGGCAGTTTCCGCCGGATGGGCGGCAGCAGAACGTAGAGCTTGGGCGTCACGATCAGCAGTCCCGCCACGGCGGCGAAGGACAGCTGCAGTCCGATGCCCGCCACGGAGTAGGGGTTTCGGAGGAGCAGCAGCATCAGCGCGAAGGAGAGGGAGGTAGGGGCGTCGCTCTCCCGGCCCAGCAGCGGGGCGAGGAGCACCATGGTCAGCATCACCGCCGCCCGGCTCATGGACGCCGGCGCGCCCACCACACACACGTAGGCCCACAGCAGCGGGATGGTCACGGCGGAGAGCTGCCAGCCCCGCCTGCGCCGGAGGAGCAGAGCCGCCATAGCCAGAAGGAAGCCGCAGTGCATCCCGGACACCGCGGTGATATGGTACACTCCGGCCTCGGACAGGTCACTGCCCTGCCGGTCACTGAGAAGGCTCCGGTCCCCCAAGAGGATGGCCCGCAGAAAAGGGGACCACCTCTCGCCATAGAGCCGGTCGATGGCCTCCTGCATCCGGCGGGCGGCGTGGGCCGGCCAGCGGCGGAGGGGACTCTCCGCCGGGAAGACCGCATAGTCCCCCTCCGGATAGAGGAGCAGGTAGAAGCCCTTGGCGGTGAAGGCGGTGATGGACCGCTGGCGGATCAGGGAGGCATCCGCCACGGTCATGGTCCCGGACACCGTCTCCCCGGGCCGGAGGGCGCACAGCTCCTCCCCGCCGTAGAGCATCCCCTGAAGGTCCATGCCCTCCACCGACACGCTAAGGCGCCAGCGGCCGTTGGCCGGCTCGGCGTAGTCCGTCACATAAGCGGTTATCTGCTTTGACTCCCCCAGCGCATCGGCCACCTGACCGGCGATGTGGGATCGGTAGGCGTAGTTATAGAGAAAGGACACCGCCAAGGCGGCGGTGATCAGAAACAGCCGTGCCGTGAGCCGCCGCCGCCAAGGGAGGAGGAGCAGAAAGGCCGCCAAAGACAGTCCGGCGGACAGCGGCAGCAGGGGCAGGGGCAGCAGGTAGTGGGCAAGAGCCGTAGCGGCGGCAAAGGACAGGGAGACGATCATCAGCTTTCGCATGGCGTCCTCCTCTCCCCCGCCGCCGGGGCCCTTTCCGTCATGTTGAACAGTGGTATTGTACCACGCCGCCGGCTGCCTGTCCACTGCTTTTCCCAGATCGGCAGGGGCGTCTACACCTCCACCGCCGTACCGGTGGAGAAGTAGTAGAGCACCCGCCGGCACACCGGGCGGCGGAAAATTCTCGTCAGCGCGGCACTGTAGGCCATGATCTGGGATCGGTACTCCTCCGTCCGCTGGCGCTGCCCCTCCCCATAGACCCGGTCGGTCTTGAAATCCACCACCACAAGGCCTTCGGGGGTCTCGAAGAAGCAGTCCACCACGCCTTGGAGAAGCGCCTCCTCCCCTGCGGCCTCAACTCCCAAGTAGTCCGCGCCGTCTATGAGGAGGGAGAAACGGTACTCCCGCCGGAGGTTCTTCGCCTGCCGCAGTTCCGCCGCCAGAGGGGAGGCGAGAAAGCGCCGGATGGCGGCGCGGTCCACGGCCTCCCCCTCCCCTTGGGTCAGCCGCCCCAAGGACACCATCTCCGCCACAGCGGCGTCCACGTCGGTACAGGCGAAGTCGATGTACTGCATAACGATGTGGGCGGCGGTGCCCCGCTCGGCGGAGGTCAGTGTCCGCTCCCCCCGGAGGAAGGCCGGACGCTCAAAGACCGGCTTTCGCACCGGGGCTGGGGTCTCCTCAGCGATCTCCTGATCCAGAAAGCGGCCCTTGAGCTGGGTGGCGGTGAGCTTGGTGGGCAGCTTCTCCGCCGCCGCGTGGGGGTACTGGAAGTCCAAAAGGGCCTCATCAAAGGGGATGGGGCGGCGGGCGGTCTCCACTGCCGTCTCCCCCTCCCCCCCCAAGCGGCCCTGATAGGGGGCGGCGGCGTGGAGGCCCACCACCCAAGGGGTGTCCTCGGTGGACACATACCGCTCCGGCTCCACGCCGGCGGCCATGCGCAGCTCCGCCGCCTCCCGCCGGCAGAGGAGGGGCAGCAGCACCCACTCCGCCATGGACTTGCACTCCATCACCGCGTTGGGGGACACGGGACAATAGGCAGACGCCGAGAGCCTTCCCAAGACCGTACCGGCGTTTTGCAGGGAGGCAGTGAGGATCAGCTTCTCCTTGGCCCGGGTCATGGCCACGTAGAGCACTCGCAGCTCCTCCGACCGCTGTTCCCAGCGGAGCAGGCTCTCTACCGCCCGGCGGGCCAGCGTGGGGTACTGGATACGGCGCTTTAGGTCCACGCATTTGGGCCCCAAGCCGCAGGCGGGGTGGACCAGCACCGTCTTGGCGTCGCTGACACCGTGGAAGTCCTTGGAGAGGTCCGCCAGCACCACGATGGGGAACTCCAGCCCCTTGGCGTGGTGGATGCTCATGATCTGAACACTGTCGCCCCCCTCCCCTGCCGCGGCGGCGGGCTGCTCCCCCCGCTCCAGAAGGGTGCGCAGGTGGCTGACAAAGGCGAAGAGTCCTCGGTAGCCCGCCCCTTCAAAGCTCTGGGCGTACTCGTAGAGGGCCACCAAATTCTCCCGCCGGGCGGTGCCGCCGGACATAGCGCCGAAGATCCCCGGCAGGTGGAGCGTGTTGTAGATGTGGAAAAGGAGGCGGTGGACCATGGCGTCCTTGGCCGCGCTGCGCAGCTCCTCCAGCGTCTCCAAAAAGGCGCGGCTGTCCTCCCCCCCGTCGGCGGCGAGGGCATCGTAGAAGTCCCCCGCGCTCCGCCCCGCCCGGATCTCCGCCAAGCGGTCCGGGGAGAAGGCGAACACCGGCGAGCGGAGCACCGACACCAAGGGCACGTCCTGCCGGGGGTTGTCGATGATCTGGAGGAGGCTGAAGGTCACAGCCACCTCCATCTGGGCAAAGAAGTCCTCGCTCTCCTGCGTGGCGCAGGGGATGCCGTAGGCGCGGAAGGCCTCGGCATAGTGGCGCAGCCGGGGGGAGGGGGACCGCATGAGCACAGCGAAGTCCCCCGGCCGGCAGGGCCGCAGCGCGCCGGTATCCTTGTCCTGCACAGGATACCCCTCCCGGAGGAGGGAGGCGATCCGCTCCGCCACAAACCGTGCCTCCACCGCCGGCCTCCCGGCGGCAAAGCGATCCTCCTGCCGGGGCACGTCGATGAGGTGGAACTCCACGGCGCAGTCCTGCCGGGGCACGAAATACTCCGCGCCGGGGTAAAGCCGCTCCTCTGAGCCATAGGCAAGCTCCCCCACCTCCGGGGAGAACAGGTTCTCAAAGAGGAAATTGGCCCCCTCCAGCACCTCCCGCCGGGAGCGGAAATTCTTGGAGAGGAGGATCTTCCGTCCCTCCCCCCGCTCCGCCTCCGACGCCGGGACAAAGCGACGGTATTTCTCCAGAAAGATGGAGGGGTCAGCCAGACGGAAGCGGTAGATGCTCTGCTTCATGTCCCCCACGGTGAACAGGTTGTGCCGCTCGGCGCTGAGGGCCTCAAAGATGCAGTTTTGCACCTCGTTGGTATCCTGATACTCGTCCACCATGATCTCCCGGTACCGGGCCCCCACCCGGCGGCAGAGGTCCGTGGGCTCCCCCGACACATCCAAAAGCAGGGTGATGGCATAGTGCTCCGCATCGGAGAAGTCCACCACATTCCGGCGGACCTTCTCCCGCTGGCAAGCCAAATCGAAGTCCTCCGTCAGCCGCAGCAGAGCGGCCATAGCCGGGGCCATGGTCCTAAGATCCTCCATGGCCTCCTCCCCGGAAACGGAGAGCAGGGCGCTCTGGCCCTTCCACTCCTTCCGGCACTGGTCCCACAGGGCCTTCATCCGGTTTTTCAGCGCCCCGCCGTCCTGGTCCTTCACCGGCCCTAACCGGGGAAAGACCACCTCCGCCCTCCGACAGGCCTCCCAGCCCTGGCCAGCGGCCTCCCCGGCCCGCCGAAATTGGTCGGCGGCCTCCAAAAACGGGGCGGCATATCCCTTCCGCACCGCCGGATTCTCCTCCATCTCCCCGACCGCCCGCTCCAAGGCGGCGCACCAGTGCTCCGCCTTCCGCCGCAGCGCCGACAGCAGCACCGGCGCATAGGGCGTCTCGTCAATCCCCGCCGGCAGTGACCGCCAGAAGGCGATATTCTTGTGCATCCAGCGCCGGGGATAGGCGTGGCTCTGAAGGGAGCCGCGGAGCTTCAGCACCAGCTCCTCCAAGCTCCTGTCATCCCGGCCGAACCCCAAAGTGTCCGCCAAGAGGGCGTCATCCTCGTCCATACGGGAATAAAACCGCTCCAACACCTGCCGCAGCACCCGCCGGCTCAGGATCTCCGCCTCGCTCTCCTCCAGCACCCGCAGATCCGCCGTCAGGGCAAACTCCTCCACCCCCTCTATCAGGTGCACATTCTCCCGGATCAGCCCCGTACAAAAGGCGTCCACCGTCTTGATATCCGCCCGGTAGATCCGATACAGCTGCTGCTGGAGATGGCGATCCCCCTCTCCCTCCGCCAGCCGCCGGCTGAGCTCCTCGGCAATCCGTCCCCGCAGCTCCGCCGCCGCCGCCCGTGTATAGGTAATGATCAAAAAATCATCCAAATTCTGGTGCTCCCGCACCACATAGTCAAAAAGCCGCGCCACCAGCACCCGTGTCTTTCCCGACCCGGCCGCCGCAGACACCAGCAGATCCCCTCCCCGGTCCTCCACCGCCGCCCGCTGCTCCACCGTAAATCCCATCCGCACCCTCCTATCCAAAATTCCTAATCTCTAATTCCTAACTTCTCATTCCCAACTAAGGAGTATCCCCTATCTCTCCCTCGATCTCCCGGAAAAACTCCTCCCGCGGGAGAGGGTAGATGTAGTGCGCCTGATCCTCCGCCCCGTCCCCGAAGTGGCAGGCACTGGCAAACTCGCAGTAGGTGCAGGC
Organism: uncultured Clostridia bacterium; assembly: GCA_947572235.1. Taxonomy (GTDB): domain Bacteria; phylum Bacillota; class Clostridia; order Oscillospirales; family Oscillospiraceae; genus CAJFPI01. The sequence goes on along the minus strand of CANPBB010000046.1, from coordinate 9,981 downwards.
GTTCTCCACCTCGCTGTAGGTACAGGGGTCCGCGTCGATGTTGCCGCCGGTGACCTCCCGGGCCACTTGGTGGAGGAGATGGTCCACATAGCGGCTGAGCTTCCCCAGCTCCTCGGCCGTGGCGATGCCCTTGGTGATGTTGTGTTGCCGGTCCAGCGCCAGCGGCAGGAACCGCGGCTCGGTGAGGGCGGTGTGCTCCATGGCGGAGAGGACCTCCGCGTCCTTCAGCACCAGTCCGCTGCGGCGCAGCTCCCGGTCAACGGCCCTCTGCACCGCCTCCGCCGACGCCCCCCGGTCCATGTTCAAAATCACGTCCCGGGCGGGGAGGTAGAGCACCCCCGCCGGCACGATGTCCTTTCCAAAGAGCCGTCCCCCCTCCCGCTCCAAGGCAAAGAGGTAGAGGAGCATCTGGATATTCAGCCCGTGGCGGATGTCTGTCAGATCGAAGGATTTCCGCCCGGTCTTGTAGTCCACCACGCGGAGGTAGAGCTTGTCCCCCTTCACCCAGCCGTCCACCCGGTCCACCTTCCCGGACACCGACAGCCGCCGATCCGCCTCCTCAATGGTGATGGCGGGGAGGGGTCCGTCGCCGCCGAAGCCCAGCTCGAAGCGCAGCGGCACAAAGTCCGAGGCGCACAGCTCCTCGGATACGTTCTCAACCACGGTGTACACGGTAGTCCGGAGCCGGCGGAGGAGGTAGCGGAACCGGGCCTCCTTCTCCTCCACCACTCCGATGGCGGAGGAGATGTAGCCGTCGATGTGCTCCCTGGTTATCTCCCGCAGCCGCTCCGGCGCCAGCTGGACAAAGCCCCCCTCCGCCATAGCGTCCTGGGCCACGTGCTCCAAGACATAGTGGAGGAAAGTACCGATCTGGGCCGGGTCCAGCCCTGCCGGGGACCGCTCCTTCAGCCGCAGGCCGTACTGCATAAAGTAGGCGAAGTGGCAGGAGCGGACCTTGTCAATGCGGCTGGCGGACATGCGGATATTGCGCCCGTAGAGGGTATCTACCGCCGCCGGGGACAGCCGTCCCCGGCCCATGGAGGCCCCCCGGGTCATCCGCTCCAGCGCCCCCCGCCAAGCGGGCTTTGCCGCAAAGTAGCGCCACAGCGCCCCGCCCGGCTCCTCCCCCGCCAGCTCCACGGCAGGCAGAGGCGCCACAGCCCGGTAGGGCTTCTCGTGCCCCTCCCGCTTTAGGGGCACGTCAGGGAACAGGGCGCGCAGACGCCCCACCACAAAGGCCGGCCGCAGAGCCGTACCGGCATTGTCGAAGGCGCAGTAGCTGACATACAGCCGCCGGGAGGGCTTTACCAAAGCACCGTAGATATTCTGGAGCTCCAAATTCATCTGATCCATCCCGTGGGGAGCCAGACGCAGCCCTTGGGAGAGAAGCATCTCACGCTCCTCCTCTGTCAGGATGCCGCCAGTGCGGCCCACCGCCGGCAGTACATGGTCGTTGGCCCCGAGGAGGAACAGCACCTTCACCTGGTGCCGGTCATTTCGATCCAGCTGCTGGAAGGACACCTGGTCCATAGCCGCCGGGATGGTGCCCACACTGTACTGGCCCACCATCAGCTTCCACAGCCGCAGAAACTCCTCACTGCTCACCGGTCCGTCAGCAAGAATCTCCACAAACTGGTCCACCACCTGACATACCAGCGCCCAGAGCTGGGCATACTCGTCGGAGAGCTGGAGCCGCCCCTCACTTAGCAGCGCCTCCGTCCGGGCGGTGAGCTGCCCCGGCACATTCAGCTCCTCCAAAAAGCCGTAGAGGGCCAGCACCTTCCCTTGGGCGGTCTGGGCGGAGCGCAGAGCCTCGCTGAGCCGGGCGAAAGGCAGGCGCACCCGCTCCCGGATGGCGTTGACCTCCTCCAATCGCTGCCGCTGCTCCTCGGAGAACTCCTCACAGTAGCCGTCCGGGTTGGCGGTCCAAGGGGTATCCCGCAGCCACATGGCCCCGTGGATCTCCCACTTGAGCACGTAGTTCTCAAGGAGGTCGCACTCCCCGTCACTGAGCCCCGCCAGCCCCGTCTTGAGGCAGCGGAACACGTCCTCGTACTCAAAGCCCCCGGTCACCGCCTCCAGCGCGGCAGTCACCAGCGTCATCAGCGGCTTCTCCAAAAGATCGCTGCGCCGGCTGAGATACACCGGCACCTCGTAGCGGCGGAAGATGTTCTCCACCGCCGCCTCGTAGTCCTGAAGGTTGCGCACCGCCACGCCGATGTCCCGGTAGCGAAACCCCTCCTCCGCCGCCAGACGGCGGATCTCCGCCGCGGCATACTCCACCTCGCTGTAGAGGGTGGCGGCCTCATAGAGGCGCAGGGCCTCCCCCCCGCCGCTGCAGGGCCTCCCCCCGCCGAAGGTGCAGCGCTCCATGTGCCCCAAGGCCGTTGTCACCGGCTGCGCGCCGAGGCGCACCTCCTCCACCGCCGCACCACACTCCCCGGCGATGCGCACCAGCCTGTCGAAAGCCCGGTTGCCGGTGAGAAAGATCTCCAGATGGCTGTCCGCCTCCCCAAGAAGCGTCACCGTCAGGCGGTGGACCTTGGGCAGCATCAGGGCGATGGCGTGCTCCTCCTGTGCGGTGAAGTGGGAGAAGCCGTCTATGTACACGTCCTTGCCGGTGAGGTAATCCGACTCCCGGAGCTTCCGGTTAAGCTTCTCCATGTCGTCGGTGAGGTCCACCCCATCCCGGGAGAGACGGCCCATGTAGGCGCCGTAGATCAGGGCGATGTCCCGGAACTTGTCCCCCACCTCCCCGCCGGCCTCCACCGACTGCTCCATCAGCATCTCCGGCGTGACACAGTAGCGCCGCAGCTCCTCCACCAGATCAATGAACCCCCGGAGGAAGGCGGCGCGCTGGGACGGCCGGCGGTAGACGGTGAGCATATGGAACACGTCCTGGAGGGCACGCTGCATCAGCAGTACCTTCCCCCCGCCGTCCAAGGCCATCCGTTCAAACCCGCCGGTCTCCGCCACCACCCGCCGGGAGAGCCGCTGAAAGGTGAGCACCTCGGCGTACCGGTTTCCCTCATCGCCGCAGGCGCGGCAGAGATCCACCTCCGCGGCGTAGGAGGCGTGGTCGGGAACCAGCAGGATCTGGTGTCTTGCCTCCCCGTTGGCACGGATCATCTGTAGAACACGGGAGGATTTCCCCGTGTTGGCCCGGCTTCGAATCAGCTGCAGCATAGTGAGCCTTCCTTTCTTTTCCGGCAGAAAATATATTGTTTTCAGTTTAGCATAAAAGCAGCTCCACCGCAAGGGCGGGGGATGTCGGACTCATCTCACCCGTTTACGATCCCCTCCACCCACTCAATCACCTTAAAGCGCACCACAACCCCTTGGCTCTCCTCGGTGAGGAGAGCCAGCTCCTCCGCGGTAAGTCCCGCCCCCTCGGCGGTCTTTGCAAACTCCTCCGTGGTGGCGGCATTGCACAGCGGCGGGAACACCACGCACCACCAGTTCCGCCCCTCCCCCGCGCCGATGGTCATCCGCAAAGACAGATACTGCCCCGCCGGCAGCCGGAAGGTCTCATAGTCTCTGGTGGGATAGACCTCGTAGGACAGCACCGCGGACACCTCATAGTCATACCCCGCCTGTGCCACTGTCGCCTCGGCAATGGCGGTCATCCGCTCCAAGGCCGCCCCCAGCTGCGCCTCCGCCTCCGGCAGATCGGCACAGGCGGTCAAAATCTCCTCCGCCTCCGCCAAAATCGCGTCCCGCACCTGCAATTTCAGCGCCTGATCCGCCTCACTGTCGGAGTTGGCAATCACATGGAGACGAATCATCTTCTCCGCCAGCTGCCTCTGGGCCTGATGTGCCCCCCAGGCCACCGTCACACAGAGCGCCATCACCAGTGAGCAGGCCGCCAAAAGAAACCATCTATTCAAACGCCGCATAAAAAACACCGTCCAATCTGTAAGTTCTACCCACAGTTTGGACGGCAGCTTCTAATTCTAAACATTTTCTCCGACAATCGGAGTTTCAACAAAAATTAGAAGTTAGGAATGAGTGCGTCCAGCTCCGCTGGACGCATTTGAATTGTGCCGACAAAAAGAGCCCACTTCCTCTCTCCCGGAACATAGGTACCCTGTTCTCTTCATTCACGACCCTTCACTCTCAACATTCAAATCCGCCGCCAAAGGCGGCACAACAACTCCTAATTCCCAGCTTCTAATTCCTAATCCTTCCAACCGCCTGCGACAAAAACACCAGCTCTCCCTGCTCCCGCAGGGCCTGCGCCGCCTCCATGGCTCGCTGGTGGTCGGCGTAGAGGCCGAACACTGTTGGCCCGCTGCCGGTCATGGAGGCTCCCAAGGCATTTAGGTCCAGCAGGGCCCGCTTCAGCTCGAACACGCGGCGGTACTTTCGGGGCAGCACATCCTCAAACACGTTGTAGAGCCGCCGGGCCACCCCAATCAAGTCCCTCGCCTCCAAGGCCTCGCGCATTCCCGCCGTGTCCGGGTGGCAGCGGAGGCGACGCAGGCGGACTGCGGCAAAAAGCTCCGGCGTGGAGATGGGAAAGTCCGGCTTGCACAGCACAATGGTGCACTCCGGCAGAGGGGGCAGGTCCGTGAGCACCTCCCCCCGGCCCTCGGCCAAGGCGGTGCCCCCCCGAAGGCAGAAGGGCACGTCGCTGCCCACCAGAGCCCCGATCCGCTCCAGCTCCTCCTGTCCCAACGCTGGCGCCAAGGTGTCCCGGAGGAAGCGCAGCATGGCCGCGCCGTCGCTGCTCCCCCCGGCCATGCCGGCACAGACGGGGATGTGCTTCTCCAGCTTCACCGCCAGCCCCACCGGGGAGATCCCCGTCTCGGCAAAAAAGGCCTCCGCGGCCTTGGCGGCAATATTGCTCCGATCCTCAGGCAGGTAGCTGAGATTACTGTCAATCCGCACCCCGCACCCCGCGCCTGTCTGGATGGTGAGGCGGTCACAGAGGCCGACGCTCTGCATCACCATACGCATGTCGTGGTACCCATCCTCCCGCCGGCGCAGGATGTCCAGCGTCAGATTGATCTTGGCATAGGCTATCACCTCCGCCACCGCGCCTCTCCCCCTCTCACATAACCTTCTGTCGAAAATTCTCCCGGTCCCGCTGGATCTGCTTGGCGTACCGCTCCTCCTCGGAAAACACGCACCCGCAGTACTTCTGCCTGTAAAGCCCCAGCTCCCGGGCCTTGGCCTGTCCCTCCCGGAACCCGGGACTGAAATCCCGGTAGAGGTACTCCACCCCCCACTTCTCTGCCGCCCGCTCCCCAGCGGCCCGAATCCCCTCGTGATTCTGATAGGGGCTCACCAGCAGCGTGGTAGCGAAGTGGGTAAATCCATTCTCCGCGGCGAACCGGGCGGTCCGGTCCATGCGCACCGCGTAGCAATAACCGCACCGGTGGTCAAGATCCCCTGCCACCGCCTGCACAAAGGGCCGAAGCCCATACTCATCCTCCCCATAGAGGGGCAGGGCAATGGCGGCGGCATAATCCGCCAGCGTATCCCGTCGGGCCTTATACTCCTGATAGGGGTGAATATTGGGGTTATACCAGAACCCGCTGGGCTCCACCCCCTCGGATCGAAGCGTATCAATACAATACACGCTGCAAGGCGCGCAGCAGATATGGAGCAGCAGCTTCATGGGATCACCTTCCTTTTTAGTTCGGAATGAGGAATTGATGCGCCGCCAATGGCGGCGGGTTTTAATTTTTTCATCCGGAAGCATAGCACATCCCGTTTTAGGAGAAGCGCGAGGCTTCTCCCTCCGCCAGAACATTTCAAATCGTCCAGCGGAAGCCGGACCCCTTCACTCCGAATTCCTATCTTCTAATTCTCCTCGCCTCCAAATAGTACCGTTTATCCTCCGCTCTCCCCATGGAAAACGTCTTTCTCGGCAGTACGCCGTCGGCCATCACAGTCTTAAAGAGCTGGCCCTTCTTCAGAGCGTCCAAACAGAAGCCGATGTTTCCCGGCTGGCGGCCCAGCTCCTTGGCGGCGGCGGCGCCGTGGATATAGTCCACCCGGCCGCCGTACCGGGCGGTGTAGTCGTCCAGGAAGGCCTGCAAAGTCCCCACACTCAGCTGCATGGCCGGGCGGGGGACGGTCATCACGCCGGTCTTACGCGCCCATGCGTAGCTGAACAGGTGCCCCGTCCCCTCCCCCTCGTGGCACTCCGGGTAGAAGCGGTGGAGGGAGTAGAGCAGGTGGGCCGGGTCCACGTCAAAGGCCACCCGGTGGATAGCCTCGAAGCGCAGGGAACGGTCGTGAAGGTTCACAATCTCCGCCAAGGCGTACCGGGAGGGCAGGCTCTGCCAGTCCGCCGTCTCCCGCTTCTGCCGCTCATAGCAGGCCTTGGCGGCGGCCAAGCTGTGGTTGCCGTCCCCCACGGCAAAGAGCAGAGGGGCGGCATCCGGCAGGCCGTACTTCTCCCCCATAACGCCGGGGGCGATGAGGGCGGACAGCGCGGCGGCGAAGCGCTCCTGCTGTTCCCCGGTCATCCTCCAGCCCCGGAGCCGGCCGCCGCCCAGCATCAGCTTGAAGTCGTACAGCGGCTCCATCCTCTCCGCCGTCAGCGGCTCGATGCACCGGCGCTCCCCGTCGTCGATGAGCAGCATCACATGGGGCAGCTCCAAGGGGGCGTTCTCCCGGACGCGGACACGGGGCGGGATACGCTCCATCACCGTCCCCTCCGTGGCCCGGATCAGCGCCCCGGAGCCGGGGGTGAAGTCGTAGTGCTCCAGATCAATCGCCGCCAGCACCCCCCGGCGGATCAGTCCGTCGGACTGGGTGCGCTCGATATAGAACATGGCGTCCGAGTGGAGGGCGAACTGCTCCCTTCGGAGGCAGTCGTCCATGGCGGCGTTGATCCGCCGGATCCGTCCCTCCACATCCGCCGCCCCCAGCTCCCCCTCCGGCAGCATCAGCCGCAGGGCGCTGGGGGCGTCCCCGACGACCTCCTCCGCCTGCCGCCAGTAGGCCGGCTGGGAGGTAAACTGGTCGCAGGCCACCACCGCCCACTTATACAAATCACAGCCCTTGGGGAGCAGAATGTCCGCCCCCCGCAGGCCTAAATGCTCCCATACATGTCTCTCCATCCGCCGCTCCTACAGGGCCTTCTGCCCAAAGAGATAGCTCAAAAGCTCGCAGCCGGCCCCCCCGTCCGCGCCAGCCATGCCGTGGTCCTCGTCATAGACCTGTCCGCCGGTCAAGGGATGGGTGCTGTCGTAGAGGAGGAAGGGCACCGGGTCGCCATCGTGCCCCCGGGTAGAGGTGAGGGTTTTGTGGTCGGAGAGCAGCAGGACGCGGAACTCCTCCCCCCGCTCCTCCAGACGCGCCACAAGGGGCTTCACCAGCTTGCTGTCCAGCCACTCGATGGCTTGGATCTTCCCCCGCAAATCCCCGTTGTGGGTGCACTCGTCAGGGGCCTCCAAGTGGAGGCAGACAAAGTCGTACTCCTGCAATTTCTGCCAAGTGGCCTCCAGCTTCCCCTCGAAGTTGGTGTCGATCTCCCCGGTGGCGCCCTCCACCTCCACCATCTCCAAGCCCCTGAGCACGCCGATGCCGTGGACCAAGGGCACCGCGCTGATCACCGCGCCGGTGCAGCCATACTGGGCCTTGAAGTCCGGCAGGGATGGTGTGGTCCCCTCCGCCCAGAACCAGATCCCGTTGGCGGGGAGCTTCCCGGCGGCGCGGCGGCGCTCATTGACACCGGCGTGATCCAAAATCTCATGGGCCCGGCGCATCAGATGGCTGAAAACCTCCGCCAGGTCGTTCCCCGACGGGAAAAACTGCCCGCAGGCCTGCCCCAAATGGTCGTGGGGCGGGATGAAGCGAATACCGCTGATGTCGGACTGGTGCTGAATGGCCAGCTGCCGGAAGGCGGGGAAGGTACGGATCTCCATCCGGGCCTTTCGCAGCTCCTGAGAGAACTCCGGGTGATTTAAGAGCACACCAATAGCCTCCAAGGCGTCCGGCCCCTCGATGGATCCGGCGCTGTGGGAGAGGATCTTCTTCTCCTCCAAGGGCATGTCCCCGTCCTCCAAGGCCACTAAATTGCAGCGGAAAGCGGCGTCCCCGGCCACCAAGGCGATGCCGGAGGCCGCGGCCTCCATAGGCGAGCGCCCGGTAAAATATCGCAGGGGGTCGCAGCCGAAGATGGAGAGGATGGCGGTCTCGCTGCCGGCGGGCAGGGGCTTGGGGCAGTTGACGACATGGCCTATCACCCCCTCCGCCGACAGGCGGTCGATGGTGGGGATTTTGGCCGCCTGAAGGGGCGTGCGGCCGCCGATCTCCTCCACAGGGTTGTCGGCCATGCCATCGCCGATGATCAACAGGTATTTCATAACAATACGCTTCCTTTTTTCAAAAGTGACTCGCCGTAGAAAAGCGATTATAGCATAGATTACAGTATAATAGAAGACCCGGAATTTTTCAATGGGAAATCTGCGCGCTATCGGCTCCGGCATCGCCGCCGTTCTGTCCCCTTCCGCTGTGCCGCGGCGCTATTACAAGCGGCATAGGTCCGAAATTTTCCCAATGGGGGTGCTTTTTCCGCTATTCTGTGTTATGATACCCTCAAAAAGCCGGGAGGGAGCACTTCTATGAAGCTGGAACAGATTGAACAGGTGATTGTAGTGGCGGAAACCAAGTCTATCCGTCTGGCGGCGGAGAACCTGTTTATCTCTCAGCCCAACCTCTCCCTCTCCATCCGCAAGCTGGAGGAGGAGATCGGGTGTCCGCTGTTCACCCGGAACAACAAGGGCGTGGAGCTCACCCCCTTGGGGGAGAGCTTTGTGGAGTACGCCAGAGGCATCGCCCAACAGATCCGCCAGCTCCAGACCCTTGGCGCCAGCGCACTGAACAGGGGGCGCCTCTCCCTCTCCATCGGGAATATGCACTACCGCTATGTCAACCACGCCGCCGCCCAGCTCCTCCGGGACTACGGAGCCCAGCAGCTCCATCTGACCCTCCGGGAGGGGGTGCGCAGCCAGGTTATCGCCATGGTGGAAAGCCGTCAGTGTGACATCGGCCTCATCGGCATGTTCAGCCACTACCACAAAATCCTCCTCAAACAGCTGGAAACCCGGGGCATCCAGTACTTCCGCCTGTGCTCCAACCCGGTGACAGTGATCGTGGGCCGGGGCAGCCCCCTGTTCTCCAGCCCCCTCCGCGAGGTGGAGGTGGAGCGGCTTTGGGACTATCCAATCATTATATATAACGAGTCGGAGCTGGGGCCCTACGGCTCCGTGATTGACGCGGTGGGCTTGGGGAGCCGTCCCCGGCGCATCGTGGTCAGCGAGCGGTCCACCCTCTTCGAGCTGCTGGACAAGACCCCCTGCTTCTCCGTCACCGCCACCGACGAAATTGCGTACCAAAACACGGATTACTACGACAAAATCCGGTCTATCCGCATGAAAAACTGTCAAATCACCGGAGAAATCGGCTGGATCAAACGGAGGGATATGCCCCAGACCAATGTGGTTTTAGACTTTTTGCAGATCCTCTCCTCCTACTACACGGTTATGAACGGCATCCTGCCGCTATAACTATTGATAAACCGCGATTGTTGTGATCAAAAAATCATATGGCGAAATCACAAAAGGAGGGCCATCCAAACCGTCAAAACGCCGAAATCACTGCGCCAGCCACCCCTTCGGCGGCAAAACCCCCTTTGAAACACGGGGGTGGGCGGCATCCCCCCTCCCCTGCTGATCAAATGCCGATCAAACGGGCTTACAATCGGGCTTACAATGTGTGTCCCCGCGTTATAGCCTCCGCCTCTCGCTATCCGCGAAAGAGGGCTCCCTATCAGACAGTAAGGAGGATCTGGAAGAGGGCAAGAACGGTTGTTTCAAAACCGAACGCTCCTGACATTTTGTCAGGAGCGTTCGGTTTTGAGGAGTTTTGACGGAAAATACCGTCTAAGGAAGATAACAAAGTGAGGTTTTTACTGCACCCGGCCGGTGATGAGCCCTAAGAGGGCCATGCGGAGGTACATGC
>CANPBB010000045.1 GCA_947572235.1 uncultured Clostridia bacterium | reverse complement strand
GCACCACCCTTGGCAACGCGCTGCGGCGCATCATGCTCTCGTCCCTGCCCGGCACCGCCGCCACCAGCATCAAGATCGCCGGTGTGCAGCACGAATTTACCACCATCCCCGGTGTGAAGGAGGATGTGACGGAGATCGTGCTGAACATCAAGGGCCTGATCACCAAGCTCCACAGCGACGGCGTCAAGACGGTGTTTATTGAGGCGGTAGGTCCCTGCGACGTCACCGCCGGCGACATCAAAAGCGACGGAGAGGTGGAGGTCTTAAACCCCGATCTGCACATTGCCACTCTGGGGGCGGGGGCGTCTCTGAACATGGAGATCACCCTCAGCCACGGCCGCGGCTATGTGAGCGCCGATCGCAACAAGAGCAGTCAGACCGTGATCGGTGTGATTCCCGTGGACTCCATCTACACGCCTGTCTATAAGGTGAACTACACGGTGGAGAATACCCGAGTGGGGAATATGACCGACTTCGATAAGCTGACCCTTGAGGTGTGGACCGATTCTACCATCTCCGCCCGGGACGCGGTGTCCTTAGGCGCCAAGATCCTCTGTGACCACTTCGCGCTGTTCACCGATCTCAGTGAGACGGTGGGCTCGAAGTCCACAGTGGTGGAGAAGGCCGAGACACAGCGCGACAAGGTGCTGGAGCTGACCATCGAGGAACTGGATCTCAGCGTGCGCAGCTTTAACTGCCTTAAGCGTGCCAACATCAACACGGTGGAGGATTTGATCTCCAAGACCGAGGATGAGATGATGAAGGTGCGCAACTTGGGCCGCAAGTCCTTGGAGGAAGTGATCAACAAGCTGTCCATGATGGGTCTGTCCTTGGCGGACAAGGAGAATAGTTAATTCTTTTTCCTGCGGGAGAGCGGCCGTGAAGGCTTTCGCACGGCAAAATCTTAGCGGAGCGCGTCCTCTCAGAGAGAAAGAATCACAAAATGTTCATTTCGCCTCCCTGTGCCTGACAAGTCCGATATTTCCACAAGGTGACAGAAAATTTCCTTTGTGGAGGGATTTGTATGTGTTCACCGCAGGGTACGGGGACGGCAGGATTGTAAACTGCCCGGCAGGGCAGGAGGACAATAGCCTTTTAAGGAGGAAACCAACAATGCCCGGAACTCGTAAGCTCGGTAAGACTACCGATCAGCGCAGAGCGATGCTCCGTCAGCAGGTGACTGATTTCCTGGACAAGGGGAAGATGGAGACCACCGTCACCCGTGCCAAGGAGATCCGTCCCATGGCTGAGAAGATGATCACCTTAGGCAAAAAGGGTGATCTGGCGGCCTATCGTCAGGCCATGGCTTTCATCACCCGTGAGGATGTGGTGAAGAAGCTGTTCAAGGAGATCGCCCCCACCTACACAGAGCGCAACGGCGGCTACACCCGCATCACCCGCACCGGTATCCGCCGCGGCGATGCTGCGGAGACCGCTATGATTGAGCTGGTCTAACCGGAGACGGATCAACAAAGGAAAGAGCCCATTGCTGTACAGCGTACGATGTACAGCAATGGGCTTTTTTGTGCTCAGGGGAGGGGATGCAGCATATGGGAGAAATCCGCTTGGAGCAGCCGCAGGTCCTCCGGTGTATAGTAGAAATGGCCGGAGCCCGCCAAGGTTTTAACCGTAATACAGGGGTTTCCCGCGAGGAATCCGGCGGATTTGGGAGAGACCATCTCATCCTTCAAGGAGAAATACGCATAGCAGGGAACGGTTAGGCTTTGCACGAGTTTACGGGTCCTTCCGATTTCCGAAAACAGCTCCGCATACCGGGGCACCCATCCCAAGTATCGCCAGAAGCGCGGGTCCTGCTGGATACTGCAGGCGTTCCGCGCGGCCAAAAGCCGCTGATCATCAAGAGGAGAAGGGCGGCGGCAGACCGCCCGCACCGTGGGAAGCAGCTGGAGAGTGGGCCGGACGGAGAGGGGGACATTCAGGAGAAACAGCGCCGCCACGGGCTCTTTGACGGCCTCCTGTATGGCAAGGAGCGTGCCCATAGAGTGGGCGGCAATCACCACCCGGTTGTGGTCCGCGCGGAGTGTTTGAAGGGCTTTACAGACCTGTTGTTTCCAACGGTCCATAGAGGCGGCGGAAAAGTCCCGCACACTGCCGCCGTGACCCTCTAAAAGGAGGTTTATCACCGAGTCCTCAGGGGGAACGAGGGAGAGAAAGGGGATGAAATGATCCGGTGTCCCAAGGATGCCGTGTACAAAAAGGACGGCGGTCTCCGCGCCGGAGAGAAGCCGTGTGCAGGGTTGATGCAGCAAGAGATCAGCCTCCTTTTATTGGTTCCAGCTCGCTGAGTACGGCGGAGGCTAAGATCAGGGCTGCTCCGAGGAGTGCCGGAGCGCTCATTCGCTCCGACAGCATAAGGGCCGAAAAAAGCAGAGCGGTGACTGGGTCGATATAGCTGAAAATGGCGATGGTTTGGGCCTGAAGCCCCTCCATGGAACCGAAGTACAGCGCGTAGGCCACCCCGGTGTGCAGTACGCCGATGACCAGCAGCATCCCCGCTATCTCCCCTGTGAGAGACAGCGCGGCGAAATCCTCGGTTATCAGCAGGTAGGGCAGGAGAATCGCCGCCGCGGCGGTGAGCTGTACGACGCTCTTTTCATAGGGATCCATCCCCGCTGTCCCCTTGTTCAGCAGAACCACCGTGGTGTAGAGCACCGCCGCCCCTAAGCCCAGCAGGATGCCCCGCCACTCCCCTGTCTGAGGGGGCGTGCCGTCGAAAATGCCGGAGACCAGCGCCATCCCCAGCAGGGAGACGGCGGCACAAAGGCCCCTCCGGGTTGTCAATCGCTCCCGAAGGAACAGGGGGGAGGCGAGGATCAGAAAGGTGGGCTCCATGTAGTAGCAGAGTGTGGCTACAGAGACTGAGGTAAAGCGGTAGGCCTCAAAGAGCAGAATCCAGTTGATCCCCATTACCGCTCCGGAGAGGAGCAGAAGCAGGACTTTTCGCCCCCCGATGCCGTGAAATACCCGCTGTCCCCGGGCCTTGGCCAAGAGAATCAGAAACAGCGCGCCGGTAACACCCCTAAAAAAGGCCACCAGTCCTGAGGACAGGGGGATGGCCCGCCGGAACACGCCGATGGTTCCCCAGAGGGCCATGGCGGCAGTCAGCATGGCTAAAGATCTGCCGGATGTCCTACGCATAGAAGCTCTCCTGTGTTAAAAAGTCTTGGATCACCAGGGCGATCTCCTCGGCACGGGAGCAGATCAGCGGGTGCGCCCCGGTATCGTACAGTTTACAGCGGATCAAGGGATTGCTGCCGCTTAGACGCCGGCACACGGTGTCCATTTCCGGCATCAGCATCTCGTCCTCACGGCTGATAGTCATCAGCAGGGGAACTTGGATCGTCTCCAGCGGGCGGGAGAAGAGGCGGGTGCCCTTCCGTTCATAGCTTACGAGGGCTTCGGTGTCCAAGTCCACCACCCTCTCCCAGTCCGCACCTTGGTTCCATTCATAGAAGCCCCGTGCGAGCGTGTCCCCTTTCGCCGCCGCCCGCTCCGCCAAGATGGCCGCCGCGAAGCCCTCCGGCAGGATATCTCCAGTAAAGCTGTCCGCCACTACCCGGCGGAAAAGCTCCGGGTACTCCAGCGCGGCATTGACGGCGGCGTAAGCGCCGCCGCTGGTCCCCACTAAATTGACCTTTCCGCAGTCGAGGACCCTGCACAGCGCCGCAATCTGACGGCCTTGGTCAATCCACAGCTCGTCTGGGAAGCGGGGGATTCGCTCTGACTGTCCATTTCCCAAGAAATCCATCAGAATAACCTGCATGCCGGCGGTGTACAGCGGCAGAATGGGCTCGAACATTTTCGAGGAGGCTGTATTCCCGTGGAGAAAGAGGCAGGGGGAGCCGCTGCCGAGGACCGTGTAGAAAACCTGTTTTCCGTTGTAGTCAAAGTATGCCATTGTTGTCCTCCGTATCAAAAATATATGTCTCAGGATACGGAGCATTTTACTGCTGCCCGTATCCTATTTGGCCGTTTTCATGCCGAGCACCCCCTTCCGGTATCACAGGGTTCAATTTACTATTTCAATTGTACCACAGTGGGGGGTGGAGGGCAAGGCGGAAGCGGGGGTTCTTCCCATTCGCGCCGGAGGCGGTGCGGCCTACATACGACAAGCACTGGATTGGGGGCCGGCGCACAGTGTGTGCCCCTACAAGCGGTTTATCGGAGTGATCCAATTGACGGGGGCGGGCGCGCTGGGGCCGTCGCGCCCTGTATAAGTCGGATACGCCAAAGGACTTTTTTTCTACAGGAAAAAACTGTGGTAAAGAGTGATAGAATATGCTATACTGCTATAGAGTATCAGTTACAGCTCTCCAAGGCGGAGATATCCGGTTTTCCGGCCCTCGCTTTGACAGAGTGGTATAAGGCCCCAGTCTCCCGGCGGGAGGCGTGCGTTTGGAGGAGGCGTATTGTGTCACTGTTTACCGCGTTTATTCTTGGCATCATTCAAGGCGTTTCGGAGTTTTTGCCCATCTCCAGCTCCGGGCACCTGTCCATCGCCCAGAACCTGTTCCAGATCCAAGCGGTGGGGGAGAAGCACCTGTTTTTTGATGTGCTGCTCCATTTCGGCACCATGATCGCCATCTTTATTGCCTACTGGAAGGACATTGTGGAGATGGTTCGGGAGTTCTTTTTGGGGGCGGCGGACATCGCCCGGGGGACCACGCCCAAGCCTGTGCCCCCGGCCCGGCGGCTGATTTTGCTGATCGTCATCGCCACGCTGCCGCTGTTTGTGGTGCTGCCCATTAAAAAAGCGGTGGAGAGTCTTTACTACAACACGGTGTTCATCGCCATCGCCCTCCTAATCACCGGCTGCCTGCTGTTTTTCAGCGACCGGGTCCGCCGGGGGCGGAAGACCGAGCGCACCGCTACTTGGAAGGATGCGCTGATCGTGGGCGTGGGGCAGGCCTTGGCCACCCTGCCAGGGATCTCCCGCAGCGGCACCACCATCACCACCGGCACCTTCTTGGGATTCCAGCGGAAGTTTGCCGTACGCTTCAGCTTTTTGATGTCCATCCCCGCCGTGCTGGGGGCCACGCTGCTGGATCTGATCGGCGTGATCAAGAGCGGGGGCGTGGATATGAGACTTACAGGCGTTTATATCGTGGGCATCCTCTCCGCGGCGGTGTCCGGCTACCTCTCCATCTTCCTGATTCGCATGATTGCCGACAAGGGGAGGTTCGGGGCCTTTGCTTACTACTGCTGGTTCGCCGGCGCCGCCACGCTGATTTTGACCTTCCTGCTGTGAGTAGCCTGTTTGTAGGTTCCGGGACCCTCTGGGGCTCCGGGACCTATAAAAGCCTCCGCGGGCAAAAGCCCCGTGCCCTTTGTGCATAGGCGGCTTGTTCCAATGACTGCATTTTTTCTGAGCTGAGTGAGGAGAAGGACATATGGCCAATACACCGAAGAGGAGCGCCGGGACCTCCGGCGGAAAGAGCGGCAGCCGCAGCGGCGGGAGCCGGAGCACCTCCCCCGGCAGCCGCGCCGGCGGGAAGAAGAGCACAGCCAAGGGCCGCCGGCCCATCCGCCGGGAGGTGGGGGGCGCGGTGTGCCTGCTGCTGGCCCTGTGCGCCGCCATCGGCTATTTTCAGACCGAGGGGTGGCTGATCCAGCTGCTGCCCAAGCTGCTCAAGGGCCTGATGGGCTACGGCTACCACTTAGCCGCCCCCTCCTTGGCGGTGGCGGGGGTGATCCTGCTGCGCCATCGGGGGCGTCCGGTGACGCTGCGCACTACCTGTGCGCTGCTGCTGCCCCTGCTGTGGGGCTGTGTGGGGCACATGCTCTTCTGTAAGGAGGAGTTTACCGCCGCCTCCGCTGGGGTGGTGCCCGCTCTGTGGAAGGGAGGGCTGGCTCTCACCTCCGGCGGCGTGGTCTCCGGGGGACTGGCCCAAGGGTTCCGGGCGGTCTTTGGAAACATTGCTGCCACCATCGTCTTTGTGGTGGTCTTTATTTTCTTGGGCGCGGTGGTGTTCCAGCGGGCCATTGCTTGGGCTTGGGGCCGCTGGCAGGACCGGGAGCGCATCGAGTATGAGGCGGAGGAGGACGACTATGAGGAGGAGCCCCGGCCCAGACGGCCGGTGCGGAGCGCCCCCCGTCCCGCGCCGACGCCGCCCCCCCGTCCCGCCGCCCCCGCCCGCTCCGCCATTGACATCCCCTTGGACGACGAGGGGGGCCGCGCAGGAGAAGCGGCCGGGGATCCTCAGCGGTTTCTTCCGCCAGAAGTCCAAGGACCAGCGGACGCCGGATCAGGTCCTTCGGGAGGGCATCCAGCCCCCCCGAAGGGAGGAGGAGACTATGGACTCCCCCTTCGTGGAGGACGCGACCCAGACGCCCTGTCCTGCGCCCCGTCCCACCGCCGCGGAGCGCCCCCATCTGTTGGAGCGCCGGGAGCCCACGGGGCTCTCCAGCCCGGCGGTGTCCTACGGCGCCAGAACCGCCTCGGCGGAGCCTCCTGCGGAGACGCAGCCAAAGCCGATGACTGCCGCGGCCAAAGTGGAGACGGTGCAGGAGGCCGAACCTGTGAGCCGTCCGGCGGAGAGAAAGGTTATCGACTTTCCCGGCGTCCGCTCCGCCGAGCGCCGGGAGACGGCACCTGTACAGCCCGCCTCCGCGGCCCGGGAGGAGACGCCCCGGGGACTGGAGTCCCCCGCTCCCTCCCGCCGGTGGGAGAAGCGTGAGATGGAGGACGCAGCGGCGGAGGTCTCCGCGGCCTTGGACAGTGCCTTGGTCTCCGCCGAGGGGGAGTACCGCTATCCCCCCATCACCCTCTTGAACCAGAGTGCCGGGGGCAACCCGGCGGAGGCGGGGGCGGAGCTGCGCTCCAACGCCCAGCGGCTGGCGGACACCTTGGTGAGCTTCGGCGTGGACGCCGCCCCCGGCGACGTGGTCCGGGGCCCCTCTGTCACCCGGTATGAGTTTATCTTAGAGCAGGGTGTGAAGCTGAGCAAGATCACCAATTTAGCCGATGACATCGCCTTGGCCTTGGGGGCCAGCGGTGTGCGTATCGCCCCGGTGCCGGACAAGATCGCCGTGGTGGGCATCGAGGTGCCCAACCGCCACGTGTCCCCGGTGCTGATCCGGGACGTGATTGAGAGCCGGACCTTTACCGCTCACAAGAGCGCGGTGGCCTTCGCCGTGGGCCGGGATATCGCCAATGAGGATATGGTGGGGGACATCGCAAGGCTGCCCCATGTGCTCATCGCCGGTACCACCGGTTCCGGTAAATCCGTGTGTACCAACAGCCTGATCATCTCCCTCCTGTACAAGTCCACGCCGGAGGAGGTCCGCTTCATCATGGTGGACCCCAAGATGGTGGAGCTGGCTCCCTACAACGGCATCCCCCACCTGCTGATTCCTGTGGTCACTGACCCCAAGAAGGCCGCCGGCGCCCTCCAGTGGGCGGTGTTTGAGATGATGAAGCGCTACAAGACCTTCTCGGAGTTAGGCGTGAAGAAGCTGGAGGAGTACAACGCCATCGCCGCCCAGCGGGAGGACATGCAGAAGATGGCCACCGTGGTGGTGGTCATCGACGAGCTGGCGGACCTGATGCTGGTGGCCGCCAAGGAGGTGGAGGAGAGCATCTGCCGGGTGGCCCAGATGGGACGCGCCGCGGGCATCCACTTGGTCATCGCCACCCAGCGTCCTTCCGCTGACGTGATCACCGGCCTGATGAAGGCCAACATCCCCAGCCGCATCGCCTTCGCTGTGGCCTCAGGCCTTGAGTCGAGGATCATCTTGGATAACCCCGGCGCGGAGAAGCTGGTGGGCCGGGGCGACATGCTCTACGCTCCCTTGGGCGAGGGCAAGCCCCGCCGTGTGCAGGGCTGCTTCATCACCCCGGAGGAGATCGACCGGGTGGTGGCCTTCGTCAAGCAGTCCGGGGAGGCGGAGTACTCCGATGAGGTCATGCAGAAGATCGAGGAGGCTATGGCCGAGAAGGAGAAGGGCAGTAAGAAGGACCGCTACGACGGCAGCACCAGTGCCGCTGTGGAGGAGCTGGAGAGCGACGGGCTGTTTCCCGCCGCCGTGGATGTGGTGCTGGAGACGGGTATGGCCTCGGTATCCATGCTCCAGCGGCGCTTAAAGCTGGGCTACTCCCGGGCCGCCCGATTGGTGGACCAGATGGAGGAGCAGGGCATCGTGGGCCCCTTTGAGGGCAGCAAGCCCCGGCAGGTGCTGATTACCAAAGCCCAGTGGCAGGAGCTTCAGATGAAGCGGAGCGGCGAGACCGGCGGCGAGGCAGACCCATCCGCCGGCGGTGAGGACGCCGCCCCATGGGACGAGGAGTAAGCGGAGAAGCAGGGAGGAGACTCTATGCGGTTTGCAAAATGGAAGCAGTACATCCACCCAGACTGGTCGGAGCTGCGGCAGAGCGGAGCGCGGCACTATTTCAAGGCCATCGACCTCCCTGCGGAGCAGTGCCATATTCAAGACTTGGAGGAGGAGCTGGAGATTACCCTCCCGGCGGACCTTATGGCGTTCTATCAGGAGGTTGGCATCGGCTTCCTCTGGGCGGGAGAGCCCCGGAAAAAGGGACACTACCGCGTTTTTTCCCCCGGCGAGCTGCTGGAGCTGTACTTCGAGCCGGAGGAGGAGGGCGCCGAGGACCTGTGGATCACCTTCCGCCGCAGTGCTTGGGAGAACTTGGAAAACAGCGCTCTGCTGGCCTTCTGCGGCTACGGCGACGAGGACAGCCTGCTCTACTTGGGCCTCTGTGACGGGGCTGTCTACTACCTCTCCGCCAGACAAAAAATCGCGAACACCTTAGAGGAGTTTTTGGACCGATTGGATGAAAAGGTGGACTATTTCACCGCCCGCTGATCAGCGGGAAAACAGCAGCCCCCGCGGAAGGGAGAGGTAACGTAAGGAGGTTACCTCTCCCTTACTATTTGTAGACAGCCGAATGTGATTGAATTGCAGGGATATTCAACACTTTGGAGGTAATTATAATGGAAAAGTCTACATTTGAGCAAATGGGTGGAACCTATTACCAGCAGGGTGATTATTTCTTACCGAATTTCTCTGTTCCGGAAAGCGCACCTGTTGGTATTTGGGGAGTACAGCATCAGCGGTTGGACATCCATTACAACACCATTGGCCTGTGGTGTGCCCCGTCCCCGGAAGAAATGGAGAAGCTGTTCCAAGAGTATCTTGCAGGCCAGCGCAAAAAGACGGCGTAGCCATAGCTACACCGTCCCAATAGGTAACTTATTACTTGCTGTCCCTTGGTTGGGGCAACTTCCTTACGGGAGTTGCCCCAAAGCGGGGGCTGCTGTTTTCCTTATATGCCCACTTGGATCAGCGGGATCACGTTGATCACCGGCTCCTCATAGGGATGGGCGGCCTTCACGGCGGCGACAGTCTCCGCCAGCCGCTCCATGCGGCAGATGACCTCCACCTTCAGCTCCGGTTCTTGGCTGAGCGCTCCCACCGACCCCAAATAGGGCGACGCCCCCTCCAGGGGTCGCCAGCACCCTGTAACCGGATGATAGCTCATGCAGCAGTCGTACTGGCCGATATGTCCCGCGTCCACCGCCTGCAGGGCCCGCTGGAGGGGGGCCAAGTGGGTCTCGGGAATAAAGATCTCCAGCTTGCAGAAAGAAAATTCCATGTTGTTACTCACCAAACTCCTCCAGACGCTCCTCAATCTCGTCCCGTATGTCCTCCAGCATCTCGTGCCGGTCGGCCCAGTCGTCGTAGGCCTCGCTGTCCATGTCCTCCGGCTCTTCCTCATCTAAATCGGCAATTTTGTCCTCAATCTCCTGCCAATATTGGCGCAGTTCCTCCGGATTCATGTCCGCCACCTCGGGGCGGTCGGGTGTAAAGTCCACAATAATCTCCATATGCTCCTCCTCTCCGCTTACAGCGTCTCCAGCACCTCTGACACCTGCCGGCAGTGCCGGGGGATCAGGGGGTGCAGAGCCTTGGCCGCGTTTTCCATCAGGTAGGGGTGGCCCACAATGTCCAGCATGGGCAGGTCGTTGTAGTTGTCGCCGAAGGCCATCACATCCTCCAGAGCGATCCCCAAACTTCGGCAGAGTCCGGTGAGACCGGCACCTTTGTCGGCCAAGGTGAAGTCCAGCCAAGTGTCCCCGGCCACCGCGGACTGAAAGGGCCCGCCGCCATGTCGGGGGAGCAGAACCTCCTCCGCCAGATCGGTGCCCTTGGGGGAGAAGCAGGAGACCTTCAGGATGTCCTCTGGGATGTCCTCCAAACGGCTGAGGCAGATGGTGTTGTTGCCGGTCCGGTCCCGGATCAGAGGCAGGATCACGTCCCCCTTGGGCAGAAGATAGCTGGTGTTGGCCCCGGAAATCAGAACCTCAAAGTCCGGATGGGCAAAGATCTCCCGGCTCAGATCCAGTGCCGCGTCCCGGTCCATGACCGTTTTGCAGAGCACCGGCCCGGGATTTCCCACGCCATAGACGATGGCGCCGTTCTCGCAGAGAAAGGGCACCTCATCGGCCACCGGGGCGAAGAGCCGCCGGAGGCTGGTGTACTGCCGGCCGCTGGTGGGACAGAAGAGGATGTCCTTTTGCCGCAGACGGCGGATGTGGCGGAAGATTTCCTCTGGGATGGCTTTGGATTTGTTTTGCAGGAGAGTGCCGTCAATATCGCTGGCGATCAGTCGAATCATGGTTAGTATGTCCTTTTCGTTGGAGTCTATGGGGGTATTGCAGCGCAGATGGGGAAATTTGCAAGAGGGCCGCATCCCCTCTATTTCAGATGCTTTTTCAGCTTATAAGCGACAGCCTGCACATCAATCGGTTTTGCCAAATGGTCGTGCATGCCGCACTCCAAACACTTCTGCATATCCTCCGAAAATGCGTCGGCGGTCATGGCGATAATGGGCAGCCCCGCATCCGCCCGCGCCAGCCCCCGGATGGCCGCGGTCGCCTCATAGCCGTCCATCACAGGCATTCGCACATCCATAAGAATCGCGTCATAATACCCGACTGGGGACTGCTCAAATTTTGCGACGCACATCTGCCCGTTTTCCACCCAATCCAGATCCAGTTCAAGGACCGATAGCATTTCCCGCGCCACCTCCCAGTTGAGCTCGTTGTCCTCCGCCAGTAAGATGCGCTTCCCCCGAAGCACCGGATCAACCGCTTTTTCGGCGCCGGAGGACTCCTCGCCGCCGGTGCCGGCAAGTGCGCTTAGCGCATCAAAGAGGGTGGACTGAAACAGCGGCTTGGAGATAAAGCCGGCGATTCCCGCCTCTCTGGCGGCGTCCGCCACCCCGCTCCAGTCACAGGCCATGAGCAGCGCCGGGGGACGTTCCTCCCCGTACCTTGAGCAAAGCGCCCGGGCGGCCTCGATCCCATTCATGTCCGATAGTTCCCATCCCAAAAGGATTACTTGATAGCGGTCATCGGCGAGGCGCTCCATGGCCTCCTCGCCGCTCCGGCAATAGGCGGAGCGGATGCCAATGGACGCTAAGGCCCGGCTCGTATTGACGCATAGCCGCTCATCGCTGTCAGCAACCAGCACCTTCCAGTCCGGGAGCGCCGTGCCCGTCTCCTGCTCCGCCGCCTTTTCCAAGTCAAGTACAACGTGGAACTCGCTGCCGTTGCCCTGCTCACTGCGGACGGAGATAGTGCCGCCCATGGCGTCTACAATACATTTGGTAATTGCCATGCCAAGCCCGGATCCCTCCGTTTTCTGTACGCGGGTGTTGTCCTCACGGCTGAATGACTCAAATATAACCTTTTGATACTCCTTTGACATGCCGATCCCCGTGTCGCTGACCACGAAGTGGGTGCGGACGCGGGAGGGTGTCTCAGGAAGGGCCTCTTGGTACACCGTCGCTTGAACGGAGCCGTTTTCCGGGGTAAATTTGACGGCGTTGCCCAACAGGTTGATCAGCACCTGATTCAGCCGCACGCTGTCACAGTACACACGCTCCGAGAGGATCTCGTAGGCAGCCGCGTTGAACCGCTGGTTTTTTCCCTTGATCTGCGGCTGTATAATATTGACAATGCAGTCCATCGCCTCCCGCAGCGACAACGGCTCCATGTTCAGCGCCATTTTACCGCTCTCAATTTTGGATATATCCAGCACATCGTTGATCAGCCCCAGCAGATGCTTGCTGGACAGCTCAATTTTGCGCAGATAGTCCTGTACCTGCCCCGGATTGTGGGCGTTGCCTATAGCTAAGGTTGTCATCCCGATGATGGCGTTCATCGGTGTGCGGATGTCGTGGCTCATGCTGGAGAGGAAGTTCTGCTTGGCCATATTGGCCTGTTCCGCCTCCTTCCGCGCCCGTTCCGCGTCCTTCCGAGCTGTGTCCATCTCCGCATTCATCCGCTTTAATTCGGACACTTGGTTTCGGTACAGCCGCAGATACTGGAGGAATATGTAGAGGAGCATGGCGATGACCACGAAGGAGGCGGCATAAACAATGGCGAGCCATTGGCTGCCCATCCCCGCAATCGCATGATCCAGCCCATCGAAGGGGAGAACTGTCACCAGATACCAGGTGCAGTAGGGGAGGCTGGTGCAGTACAGGTGACGGCGTGATTCGCCGTCCTGCAAAATAACGCTATAGTCCTCGTTCGCGTTTATAGCCGCCGTCAGCTGCTCCACGTAGGCGGCGATTTCCGTGTCCTGACCGTCAAAGATGCTGTAAAGCCTGTTAAAATAGTTTTCGTAGCCGTCGCCCTCGTTTCCCACCACGTAGCTGCCGTCCTTTCGGATGACGAAGGAGTAGCTCAGCGCCTTGTCCGAGTCGAGGAAGAGGACCTCCCCCATATATTCGGTGGAGAGCCCGACAACTATAGCAAGGCTGTTTTCTCCGTCGGACATGGGATACGCGCAGGGGACACTGAACAGGATCACGCCATCTCCATTGCTGTCAACAGCGGAGGCCACCCTGCGCTCCCCCTTCTGCAGGCTCTCCAAAAACGGCTCCGGGTGGTTGAGCCTGACAGGGTCGCCAAAAATCATTTCAATTTCGCCGCTGGGCGAATATAGGGCGGCGCACATAAAATGCCGCGCCTTTGCGCCGTATTCAATCTCCTCCCTTGCGCCGTAAGCAGAGTTTCCGTCTCCCGCTGCGATGTGCGCGATGGATTCCGCCATGGTCAGACGGAGCTCAATAATTGTCTCAAAGTGCAGAGATACCTGCTCATTCATGCCAGCCATATAAGCGGTACCAATATCCTCAATCGTGTTTTCACTCATACGGTGAATGGACACGCCAAGAAAGGAAAACACGAAAATAGTGAAACAAATAATCACCGCTATGCTGATTTTGAAAGCACGCGGCAAGGCTTTGCTTTTCATACTTTATTACATCTCCACAGTTTTCAGCATTTATGTCGTCAGCCCCTTTGGCCTCCGCCTACTGGGTTCCGCCGCCTCTTAACTGGCTCATGACCTGGAACATCTGATGGATGTCCACCGGCTTTGACAAGTGTTCGTTCATCCCGGCGTCCTTGGCCAATGCGATATCCTCGTCAAACGCGTTGGCCGACAGCGCGACGATGGGCACCGCCTCCGCGTCCTTCCGATCTAAGCCGCGGATCACCCGCGCCGCCTCGTATCCGCTCATCACCGGCATCATCAAATCCATGAGCACGCAGTCGAAAGCCCCGGGCTCCGCCGCCGTAAACGCGTCCACGGCGGCCTTCCCATTGTTGGCGATCACCACCTCCATGCCGGCGTTCTGGAGGATGTACTCCACGATCTCGCAGTTGATCTCGTTGTCCTCCACCAACAGCACGCGCATTCCGGCGATATTGTCCGGCATATTCCAGACCTCGTCCGCGGGCGCGCCGCTGGCGGTCTCATCCACGCGGATAGGCAGCGTGATCCGCACCACGCTTCCCTTGCCCACCCAGCTGTCGATCTCCACCGTCCCCTTCATCTGATCGACCAGCTTCTTTACAATGGACATACCCAGCCCAACGCCGTTGTAGTTCGTCCGCGCCCCTTGGTGCTCCTGTGTAAACGGCTCAAAGATGTGCTCCTTAAACTTCTCTCCAATGCCGATGCCGGTGTCCTCCACAACAAACTGAACGCGTGCCGTCCCGTTTTGAAGGGTGAGTTCCTCCGCCCGGACAAAGACAGCGCCGCAGGGGCGGTTATAGCGGAGCGCGTTGTCAATCACATTGGTCAGGATCTGCTTCAGATGCAGCGGGTTGCCGATAACCCTGCTGTGCTGCAGCCCGGAGTCCTCCAGCTCCAGCCGGATCTCCCGCTCCTCCGCCAAGGGGGACAGGATTGTGATGCAGTCCTCCAGCGTGGAGTGGAGGTCGAAGGACTCCTCCACCGATGTCGGCCTGCCGCTCTCCAGTTTGCTGACCTGCAATACATCGTTCACTAGGGACAGAAGGTGCTCTGCTGACACGCGGATCTTCTTCCGGCACTCCCGCTGCCGCTCTGCATCGTGCTGGCTTTTCTCCAAAATGGAGAGCATCCCCAGAATCCCGTTGATGGGCGTGCGAAGATCGTGGGACATATGGGAGAGAAATTCGCTCTTTGCGGAATTCGCCTGCCGCACCCGCTCCAGAAGCTCCATAATGGACTGCTCCTGCTTCTTTCTCGTCACCATGGTCTCCGTGATGTCCTGATGGTATCCGTTGAGGCTGACGCCGGATTTTTTGAAGGTTTTGTCCGGTACACCGCCGCAGCGGACATAGATCTTGCCCAGCTGCGGGTGATTCCAAGGGTAGACCACTTCAGAGCGCCCGCTTTTCAGCATCTCCCGCACGCTCTCCTCTACCATCTCCACATAATCCGTCTCGATGCCGGCAAACCAGTGATGGTAGCAGGCCTCCGGCCCGATGCCCTCCGGCACGCCTAAGAGGATGCGCATGGTCCGGTCCGCATACATCCGCGGCGGACAGCCCTCCTCCAGCTCGATTGTCCAGATCCCGGTCCGGGCCCCCTCCAAGATTTCCTCCAGACTCTGCCGCGCCTCCAGCTTGTACTTCTCCTCCTGCTCCACAAGGGCATTGACATCCCGCTGCGCGAAAATCGCGCAGTTTTCCGTGGCTGTCCGCTCCGTGGCGGAGAAATGGATCTCCAAATGCTTGAGCCCGGAAAAGCCGTCCTTTACCTGGTAGCGGACCGAAAACTTTTTCTTGGTCCGAAGCTGGGCGAGCACATAGTTTTTCTTCGTCACCCTGCGAAGCCGCTCCTGATCCCGCGGGACCACATACGCGGATATATACCGCTCCATAGCCGCCGCGTAGCTCTCCTGAAAGCAGGTGGCCCAATCCACGCCCATCTGTCCGCTGCTGCGGTAGACCTCGCATTCGCCGGTGTCGAAGTTCACCTCACAGATGTCCAAATAGTCCACGCTGAGAGCGTGGAGCACATTATAGCTCCGCTTTTGAAGCTCCCGGACCAGATTGCGCCGTTTCAGGGAGGACACAATAAAATATGCCGCGGTCTGAAGCATGTTCGATGTGTACTCCAGCGACTTCACAGGGGGATTGTCCACCCCATAAAAACCGATAATCCGCTTGCCGTCATACAGAGGGACCACCACAAGGGAATGGACGCCCTGCCGCTTTAGGTTCTCATACTGCAGCGGATCTGTCTCCTTAATGTCCTCCAAGCTCTCAATCACAATGTGCTTGCCCACGCTGAACTTCCGGTACCAGCTTGCGCACACCTCCGCGGGGACGTTTTGGAGGCTTTCCCTCTCCGGCCGTATCCCATCCGCCGCCCACTCATAGGTGTTGTCATCGCCGCCGGACTCATTCTGCTCAAATATGTACGTCCGTTCCCCGTTCAGCGCCTTTCCCAAGTGCTCCAGCAGCACCTCCAGCGACTGATCCGGTGTCTCCTCCAGCAGGGCGACACGAAGGCCCTCATTGATGACAGCCTCCAGATTCTGAACGCTCTGTATACCGCTGTGCCGCCCCAAGGCCTCCGCAGCGGAAGCGCTCTCCCCAACCCGCTCCCAAGGCCCCCCTGAATACTCCATATACCTGCCCTCCATATTGTTGACCGGTACCCGGCTGTAGTGGCCGCGGCGCATCCTCCTGCAGAGGATGATTCTGTAAAGCCACGCCTCACCACGCCGGTATCGTTCCGCTCTATTCCCGCGGCACCGCCGCAAAAAGCACAAAAATCGTTGTCATAATATCATGTACCCCATAAACATGTCAATAATGTGCAGCAGAAAACTATACACTGATGGTGCAACTTAAATGCAGAGAAGGTTATTTGACCTTTTTCTGCATTGCTTTTTCGCCCAAACGGGGGGCAGAAACGGGAAAAGGGGTGATTAGCGGCGCAACGCTTCCCCGGTCAAGATTGCCGCAGAGCTGGAAATCAGCCAGTGTTGTCAAACCTTCCTTGGCAGCCTCAGACGGGCGAAATGCCTGCCCGCCAGCGGATTGGTTAGCCCTATCCTTGGATTCGATGTCCGGTTTCAAGCGGAGGGCGATCTTGCCCAGTTCCCACTTGTCCAAGTTGCGGCGGTCCTTCTGGGTGTCCAGCGTCCACTGCTTGGCCCTCCGGTATGGTCTTGAACGAGAACACGGCCATCTGGCAGGGCAGGAGGGATAAGAAACCATTGAAAAGGAATACGGCATAATCTACGCCGATCCCCCGTGGAAGTAGGCACAAAAGCGGCTATCCGGCGCGGGAGAACACCACTGCCCGGCCATGAACATAGAGGAACTTTGCACGCTCCCCGTGGCCGGCCTTGCGGCAGAGGGCAGCGTACTTTCCTTGTGGGCGACGTTCCCCGGATAGAGCTTTTCGCAAGGCAGGAAACGGCGGGCTGGAACACATGGGGGAATGAAACCCAAAACAGCATAGAGCTTTGACGGAAAGGAGGTTTTCGGTATGGCGTATGTATCCGTACCAAAGGATTTATCAAGGCTCAAAACAAAAGTCGCTTTCAACCTCACGGAGCGGCAGATCGTTTGTTTCGCGGCAGAACTTATTATAGGTTTGCCGTTTTTTTCTTGTTAAAGGGCAGCGCGGGAACCAGCGCGGCGGCAGTTGTGATGATTGCCGTCATGCTATTGTTTACGAGGATATAATAACTATCAGCTTGCACAGGCAGACGACAAGACCGCCATGATGTTGTCGCCCTCGGCCATACCTTCAGACAGAACGGCGATACCATGAATGACCCAGAAATGGCCTTCCGGGTTGACCGGGAGAAAGGGACGCTGGATGCGCTGACCTTCCAGCAGGATGGCGGCGTCCCGATCTATCAGCAGGTCTACCCGGGGATAGGTATTTGCTTGATATGCTATAATAAGCTTATGGACTATAAAAACATGCAGGGCGGATATAAAGTGGAACCTATGAATTTGAAAATTGGAGAGAAGCTGAAAAGCATCCGCATGGCCCGCGCTCTTTCCTTGGGCGATACCGCGGCAGCTGACAGGTGTGAGCAAGCCCATGTTATACCAGATCGAACGCGGCCAGTCTGTTCCAACAGTGACAACCCTTTGGAAGATCGCCACGAGGCTGAAAACACCACTGTCCGCTTTCTTGGAGGAGCCGCAGACGGAATACACCGTTACTGGCCCAAAGGAGGCAAACGTGATTTTGGGGGACGGTGGGAAAATAAAAGCGTACCCAATGTTCACCGATGATCCAGTGCGGAGCGTGGAGACATTCTACATTGAGTTTGACTTGGGCTGCTACCGTTCCTCGGACAAGCACGATAATGGTGTGGCGGAACACATCTTTGTTCTGCGGGGGGCGCTGCGGCTCGTCTTGGGGGACAGGCCGGTGGAGGTCAGCGAAGGACAGGCCATGACATTCCCCGTGCCTATCAGAACGTCACCGGGGACAGGAGAGAGGTCTACAACACCATATTCTATCCAAGCCATTACGGAGGACGTAATTATGTACGAACTAATCCAAGCTTCGGAGCGAAGCTATTACATCCAAAGTCCGGCAAAGATCGGGCCGGTACGGCTGGCTGGGCAGGGCGTTTGCCTGATTGACAGCGGCAACGATAAGGACGCTGGCCGCAAAGTCCGGCAGATTTTGGACACCAACGGCTGGCGGCTTACCGCCATCTATAACACCCACTCCAACGCTGGCCACATCGGCGGAAACAGGTATTTGCAGGGGCAGACCGGGTGAAAAATCTACGCGCCGGGGATTGACTGCGCTTTTGCCCGCCACCCTATCTTGGAGCCACCCTTTTTTGTACGGCGGCTACCTGTATAAGGGACTGCGGCACAAATTCCTCCTGGCCCAAGAGCGTGATGCCCAAGAATTGACAAAGGAATATCTGCCGGAGGGCTTTGCAATCATCCCCTGACGGGACACTCCTTTGACATGGTGGGCTTTCGGACGCCGGATGATGTGGCCTATCTGGCGGATTGCCTGTCCAGCCGGGAAACGCTGGACAAGTATCAGATCGGCTTTATCTACAATGCTGCCGCCTATCTGAATACACTGGAGATGATGAAATCCCTGCAAACGAAGATGTTCGTCCCGGCCCACGCTGCTGCCGCCGAAGATATAGCTGACCTCGCACAGTACAACATCGACAAGGTGCTGGAGATTGCTGACAAGATCACCGGCATCTGTCAGGAACCGCTCTGTTTCGAGGCCATCCTGCAAAAACTATTTATCGGCTACGGGCTGGTAATGGACTTTAAGCAGTATGTCTTGGTGGCAGCACCGTCCGCTCTTATTTGGCGTGGCTGAAGGATGCTGGCAGGATGAACACGCTGTTTGAAAATAATAGGTTACTTTGGCAACAAGTGCAGAAACTTGACCAAATTTTGACTTTCTCCCTATAGGATGAAAAAATTGGAGGTGTTCTCATGGCATACAGAATTTTGATCGTGGATGATGAACCAATCCTAACCGAGCTGCTTTCCACCCATTTGCAGGATCACGGCTATACCGTTTCCGCAGCCAACAGCGGCGATGAAGCCTTGGCGAAGCTGACTACAAAGCCAAATCTCATTCTGCTGGACATCAATATGCCGGGGATGGATGGGCTGGAGCTGTGCAAGGTCATTCGAAATCATATCGTCTGTCCTATCCTGTTTCTGACGGCGCGGATCACAGAGCAGGATAAGGTCAACGGCCTGC
>CANPBB010000044.1 GCA_947572235.1 uncultured Clostridia bacterium | reverse complement strand
GGCAAGATCGACCTGAACGTGGGGGACATCACCAAGGGGGGCTACTCCACACTCCCCGGGGATATCACCGCCGCCAACTTCGGCAACCTCTCCGACGACGCCAGCCACAGCGACCTGGCCGCCGGCGTGGTGAATCTGGTGTTCCAGTCCATCGGCACCTCCGCGGTGTTCGCCTGCCGGGCCAAGCAGTGCGACACTGTGGTCCTCACCGGCTTTATGACCGTGCTGGAGCAGTGCCGTCCCTGCTTCGACCTCTTTACCCGGCTCCAAGGCATCAAGTTCGTCATCCCGGAGAACGCCACCTACGCCACCTCCATCGGCGCGGCGTTAAGCTCATTTTCGTGAGGGAACTAAAGTTTCCTCACGAAAATGAAAGGGCAGGGGTGCGCTTTTCCTCGGGGGACGGCAAGCCGTCCCCCGAAGAAAAGTTCCAAACCGGGCGCGGTTTGCAAAGTGTTTTTCCGACGTACACGCCGCCGGAAAAACGATTTTAGTTGATTTGCGGCACATGCGCCGCAAATTCTGCCGAGGGCCGCGGCGTTAAGAAAATGTGCCGGCGGCACTTGTGCAGGGCCGGAAAATGCTTTTCCCTCCTTTCGCCGCCTGCGGGCGGCGAAATTTTTGCGCATATTGACGAATTGGCTCTTCCTTTTTCCGCGCATATCCGTTATAATGTCAGAGAATAATCGTCACCACCTCTATTGAAACTTTCCCACTAATAAAGGAGGAACACCCCATGACATTACGCAAAGATGCCGACCAGATTATCCAGAGCGCCCTGAAGGCCGCCCAGCCGGACACCGCCGTGCGCAAGGCGCTGGCCGAGGCTGATTTCGGCGCCGGCAAGCTGGTGCTGGTGGCCGCCGGCAAGGCCGCTTGGCAGATGGCCAAGACCGCTGTGGACGCCTTGGGCAGCCGCATCGACCACGGCGTGGTGGTCACCAAGTATGACCACAGCAAGGGTCCCTTGGGCGACAGCGTCCAGATCTTCGAAGCCGGCCACCCGGTCCCCGACGAGAACTCCTACAAGGCCACCGAGGCCGCTATTGAGGCTGTCAGCGGCCTCACCGCCTCGGACACGGTGTTATTCCTCCTCTCCGGCGGCGGCTCCGCCCTGTTTGAGAAGCCGCTGATCCCCACCGCCGACATGGACCGGCTCACCAAGGAGCTCCTGGCCAGCGGCGCGGACATCGTGGAGATGAACACCGTCCGCAAGCGCCTCTCCGCGGTGAAGGGCGGCAAGTTCGCCTCCCTGTGCGCCCCCGCCAAGGTGTTCTCCGTGGTCCTCTCGGACATCATCGGCGACCCCTTGGACATGATCGCCTCCGGCCCCGCCTACCCTGACTCCTCCACCTGTGAGGAGGCGCTGAAGATCGCGGAGCGCTACCACCTCACCGTCACCGAGCAGATGAGGACCCTCCTCTCCACGGAGACCCCCAAGTCCCTCGACAATGTGGAGACCCATATCACCGGCAGCGTCCGCCAGCTCTGCATGGCCGCCGAGGAGGCCTGTAAGAGCCTGGGCTATGAGCCGGTGGTCCTCACCGCCAGCCTCTCCTGCACCGCCCGGGACGCCGGCGTGTTCCTCGCCAACATCGCCCAGTACCACGCCGACACCACAAAGAGTCTGGCCTTTATCGCCGGCGGCGAGACAGTGGTCCATCTCACCGGCAAGGGCTTGGGCGGCCGCAACCAGGAGCTGGCCCTATCCGCCGCGCCGGGGATTGCCGGCGTCAAGGACGCCGCGGTGTTCTCCCTGGGCAGCGACGGTACCGACGGCCCCACCGACGCCGCCGGCGGCTACGTGGACAGCGCCACCGCCGCCGCGCTGAAAGGGCAGGGCATCGACCCCTTCGCCGTTTTGGCGGACAACGACTCCTACCACGCCCTGGAGAAGTGCGATGGCCTCATCAAGACCGGTGCCACCGGCACCAACGTCAACGACATCTCCGTGCTGCTCATCAAGCGGTAAGCTGTACATAAGAGAGGACCTGCCAAAATGGCAGGTCCTCCGCGGTTCAAGCCCGTTAGCATCTACCCAAAAATCCCTTAGAACCGCAAGGCTTTGATGGATTCTTACTTTTTCTCAAAAACTGGATTTGTTAGTAATGTGTAAGTAACCGCTGTATCCCCAGCTTTATGATCCAAGGGGGCTGCCCCAACGGTACAGGCACGGGCGATCCACCATAAGAGAGTTGTACAAACCCCAGAGGGTCAGGAAGTGACCATCTTCTTGACCGTGGAGTGTATCGTACTGCTCGCCCCGCTCAGTGTGTACGGGTAACAGAAATCGTAGCAGCCACCTTTTGTCGGTGGCTGCTACGATTCTTTGCGCCCTTTTATCGGTCCTTCCGCATTCTATGTGCCAGATTCCAATAGAATCCCGCCGACCACCCGTGCTATACTCCGGCCATAAAAGGTACACCCTTTCATAGCTGTCCGGGGTGGAAAAGTAGCTCATCGTTGTCCTCCTCAAATCTCGGTTCCATCTGGGAAACGGAATTTGCACTCAAACTCAGCACCAAGGGCCTCCGCAATCTTAACCAGTTCCAGCGATGAGAACTTACCCGTCTTCATCCGCTGGTTGAATGCCTGCGGCGACGTGCCTATTTTACGCGAAAGCTCTGTTTCGCTGATTTTGGCATATACTTCCGCCATCTTGATCTTTGTCGGAATATCCATGAAATCACCTCCGCACCCCTATCATAAAGGTTAATCTTTACCACGTCAAGAAAAATTTTAAATTTTTTCGATTTTATTTAAGAAAATACTTGACATTTTAAGAAAAACCTTTATAATAGTATTTGTAAGGCAGGGGCGGGCAGCCCCTTAAGAAAGGAAGTGAGGACATGGACGAGATGAACACCACGATGGCCCTGCTCTGTGCGGTGCTGGAGCTCATCGCCAAGTGCGAAACGCTCGAAGAACTCCGCGAGAGCGTCAAGCGGATCATGGGTGAATAAAAACGGGTAGCGGACCCCCTACCAAGAGAACCGCTACCCAAACCCAAATGGGCGGTGCCGGGAGCCTTACTGTATAGAGACAGGATATTTGAGAAACACGGGATAAACCGGGATGGGGCGGGAAGACATGAGAAAACCCGCTATTTCAGCGGGAAACGAGGCATTTTCAACCGGGACGGGCCCGCGAGCGGGGGCTCAATTCTCGGACAACTTGAGACGGGGGCGTCGACGCGGTCGGCGCTCTTTTTTCATGCCCTGGACGGCCCAGGAAGGGCCCAGGACGGCGGCGGGGCCGTGGGACGTATGCGAGGGCCCAGGAGCCTGAAAACCCTTGTAAATCAGCCCCTACAAGGCAGGAGGGCCGCTCCACCCGCCCCGGAAGTCAGCAGCAGCAGCAGACGCAAGAGGGCGGGCTTTGCGGCCCATGGTGAGATTATAGCAGACGGGCCCGGAAAAGGCAAGGGGCGGGCCGTGCAAACGGGGCGCTAAACTGTGCAGAAAGTAACGGCGGGAGTGTTAAAACCCCCGTTTTGAGGGCCTCCATCACCGCGATCGGCGCGGGCCGGACTGTTACAAGGCGTTACTCGGGCCGTTCAGAGGCGAGCGACGCCGAGCCCTGGGCGCGGGAAATCGGCCCGGAGCAATTCTTCAAATCAACCAAACCCGCGAAGAATTGCAGAATTGCCCGTAAATCAAGGGGTTCCGGGCTCCCGGCACCGTCGAGCGCCGCTTTTTTCAATTCTTCATGTTTTGGATTTAGTTTTTAATCATACAGGCGCAAAAAATCAGGCGGTTCCGTCGCGGGCCTCACGGCCTTCGGCGGGGCCGCTTTCCTCGCCGTTCTCGTCGAAATATGTCCAGTAGATAGACCCCGCCTTTTTCCCAAGTCGCCGCTTGTATTTGAGATGGACGATGTCGAAGACGTCCTCCCGCTCCTCCTCCGACAGGAGCCGGAACATGGCGATGAGATCAGCCTCGGCATTATTGAGCGGGCTCCCGTCGCAGACGAGCCCCTGTTCCCGCTTCGCCGCTTCGAGATCGAGGTTGTCTCCGTCCGTCGAAGTCTCCGAACAGCTACGACCAAAGACAAGATAGTCAAGGGAGACTTGTAGATGTTCGGAGACCAAGGCGAGCTTGTCAAGCCTGGGACTTTGCTCACCCCATCGCTTAATTGTACCGTTTCCGAGGCCACATTCCCGCTCGACACGCTTGAAATTAGTCCCTCTTGCTTTAATAACGTGTTC
The DNA here is from genome assembly GCA_947572235.1 of uncultured Clostridia bacterium. Taxonomy (GTDB): domain Bacteria; phylum Bacillota; class Clostridia; order Oscillospirales; family Oscillospiraceae; genus CAJFPI01. The sequence goes on along the minus strand of CANPBB010000044.1, from coordinate 15,533 downwards.
AATCCTCTCAATCAATGAAGACATGAGGCACCTCCTAAAAAGTAGAAAATTTGAGACTTTCCTATTGACAAGTCTCCGAACGGCGACTATAATAGGCTATGGTAGATTAAAAACTTAACCACAGACAGCATACCACACCCCAGGCGAAAAGGAAAGCAGAAAAGGAGGTCGGTCGGTAGAGTAGAAGGGAGCGGCGAGGGCTTCACCCCCTTTACTTCAATTCGTTCCTCGTCCCGCATACGGGACACAGCACCACGCGACGGAGGCCAGTCCGCCGTATGGGAACGCCGCAAGCGCGGCATCGGTGCTTCGAGAGTTCCGAAACCGAAGCATAGCAAAGGCCGGGTTCCTGTTCTTGCACAACGGAAACCTCGATCTCAATCTTTGACTCGTATTTCTTCATTGAGCGCCCTCGCCGCTCCCCTCTACTCTACCACAGCCTCCCCGGAAAAGCAAAGGAGGCAGCACATGAGAAACGGCAAGAAGCCCACGCGGAAGCAGAAGATCAGGCTCGGGCAAGCGGGCCTTGCCCCGGAGAACTGGCTCGTCATCAAGCAGAAGGCGAACGGCGAGCTCGTCGTCCTCCACAAGCACACCGACAAGATCAGAGTCGTCCCGGCCTCGGTCCTCTGGTTCCGGCTCCGGCTCCGGTTCCGGGACAGGCAGAGGCGTCCAGCTGGTGACGGTGGGCACACCGTCGATGTCCGCAACTGTCACCTCCCCAAAGGGGTAGTTTTTCAGTGCCTTCGGTGTGCCCACGTTCTCAGGGATGATCGCCCACCCCTCCGGAATTAGGAAGGTCTCCTGTGTGGCGCCGTAGATGGTCTGGTTGTCGTGCCCCCCGTTGTCGTATGGCGTAATTCTGATAATAGTCATAGTCTTAAACCTCCCAACTCATCCAACACATATGTAGTACGCAGTACCACCGGAATTGCCGGCCCAACCGGCATTGTATCCCGTCCATGTGACCGAGTTTGCCGTCCAAGCCGCCTTCAATCCTATGGTGGAGCCGGAGTCCATCGGATGAGCGGCGCTATCATTAAAATTCGCATATATTGACGTCCCCATATGGTCCTTAAGAAAAATCAAAATGCCGCTACTACCGCCGCCCATAACAATGAGGAATTTTGGCTCGAACGGGAATGTCAGGGTTCTCCTCCACAGCTTCGCTTTTTTCGCGTGGGTCGCGTCCACCGCTGCCCCGTAGTTTTGCGACTTCGGGCCGGTCAAAATTGTATAAAAGCCGCCTGTGCGGGGTTTACCAAATGCGCCGTAAAGCCCCTGCCTTTAGGTATAAAGAAAAAGAGGTCAACCACTAAGAAATTCTTAGCAGTTGACCTCATTCGGTCCTTCCCGGCAATCATTTATGCCGTGGGGAATAATATTAAGTTTTCAGCCGCTTTCGCTGTATCGTTTGAATGATGATGCTTCCATCCTTCTGCTGTACCAGCTCCACGCGAAGACCGCTTGACAGGGCCGCAAGAATCGCTTTGATGGTCTTTTCGTTCATGATCATAGCCTCACAGCATTAGTACCACATAATTGTTTTTCTTGGCTCGATTCTGCCATCTTCCGCCATACTCCTAAGCGCGTGGCGGACATGATTGATATGGATGACGCAGTATTCATACCCCTCTGGCAACGGTTCATATTGGACAATATCATCTGATATACTGTATACCAGCTGCACCGGCTCGTTACAGTCCTCAAAGAATACACTGCAAGTAATATGATCGCCATCTTTTTTTATCTGTTCCAGCTTAACCATAGTAGTACTTGTACGCTTCCTCCGCATAATTAAATTTATGGGATGTCAGCGTATGTGCCGCATCCTGCGTATACCCCGCGTCCATAAGCTCTTTTTCCATAATTTCGTGCTGTAAAAGAGTTATATCATGGGGCTGAATATCTTTCCCATCAATCAGGCGTTGCCAAGACTGCGCCATTTCAAAAGAAGCATCAAACCGCGAAACTTTTCCGTCGCCCAAATCGTGTTCGTCCACGAAAATGAAGTTTTTAATCCTTTGAATAACGTCTGACGAGTATCCTGTATTGGCCGAAATGCGCTCCACATCTGTTGTCATTGCTCTTACCGATTGGTAATACCGCTCTGCGTGGGCTCGCGCGCGATCGCTTTCCGGGTTCAGCGCTCCGCTTACTGCGCCTGCATTAATTATACCAGATTTCGCCGCATTTTCAAGTCTTTTTGCCGCTTTTGCTTTGGAAGCATCGTCCACATACAGGACCTTCATTCTCTCTCGCTGCTCTGGCAATCCAGCCGCTTTGGAAAACTCCCGATATTTCTTGTTGAGCTGCCGCAGGCGGATTTTTGAGTTTTGGGCGTCCTTCTCCAGCCCGGCTGCCTTGTACGCGGTCTGGAGGCGCTTCTCCTTGCGTATCTGCCGCTCTATACGCCGCTGCATCTGCGTGGCCTAGTAATCGTCGTACTCCCGGCCCTCAAACTTGATTTTAGGCCGGTTCTCCGGCTTCATACCCTCCAGCTCAGCATCGGTGTACCTACACTCTGATACGCCCTCTATGTACGGCCAGAAGGAGTGACGCTATCGGCAATTCGCCCCTCCTATGCCGGTCACGGACCCGTATCCGCACTTCTCTTCAAAATCAGGGTATTTTGCCACTGCATCACCTCCCCTCACCTCTTCCAGCGGAACACTTTCCCTTGCCATTCCGTATGAGCTTCCCACCCGTTCGGCCCCTGCACGTTTCTGGCCCCTAGGTGGGCTGTAGTCTCCACCAGATCAGTTCCCAAATAGTCCATAGACTGCCCCCGGTACTTCTGGTTGAGCTGATTTACGCCAGTCATAACTGCGCGGCGGGCGGCTACGTCGATTTGGTCAACATGCCCGGAAGCATAATCCACTCGTTTCAGACCGCTGTCCGCCAACTGCTTCACGGCACGCCCGATTGCCTGATTATAGCTGACAGCGCCGCTTTCGATCTCCATCACGGCTTTCCTGCTTTCTCAAAATAACGGTTTCTTCTCCCTTGGATACCAATGTGGGCAGTTGCTCCCGAATCGACACCATTCTCACCCCTTCTCACCTTTTGTTGCGCTACGCAACAATCGGGCAAAAAAATATTCTCCAAAATTCCAATCATCCAAGTGCAGGAGATTAGCCAGCTTTTCGGCTTCGTCCAAATCCATAGGCCGTACACGGTTCAGTTTTTGCGAAGCAGTAGGAACAGCAATCCCAAGAGCATTCGCCACGTCTTTCTGTGTAAGCCGCATTTCAGCCATGCGCCCCCTAACCTTATCTACATTCAGCATACACTCACCTCCTTATATGTTGCGCTATGCAACTATATATTATATCATCTAAACTCCCTTGCCAATAGCATAGCGCAAAATTATATGTTATTATCCATTTTGAAAGGAAGGGGGTACAATGGAAAACAAAAAGATAGGTGTACGAATCGAAAAGCGCCGAAAAGAAAAGGGCCTAACTTTGGATGATATTGCACAAGAGATTGGCGTAGCAAGGTCTACTGTTCAGAGATACGAAAAAGGTACAATCGAAAAAATCAAGCTTCCTGTTCTGGAGGCGATCGCACGTGTATTAGATGTAAACCCAGCATGGCTTTGCTTCAAGTCAGACAAGATGGAACCAACAAAGTATGATCGGCCTTTTCCCTCCAATATCGTCCCCCTTCCCAAAATGAGGGAATGGAAAGTGCTGGGGGCTACGGCCTGCGGAAAGCCCCTCCATCGGGAGCTGTTGGACGAAACCGTTATGGCCCCGGATGATATCAAGGCCGATGTGGTTTTCCGCTGCGTAGGCGACAGCATGATAAATGCCCGTATCTTCGACGGCGATGCCGTGTTTGTCCGGTTGCAGCCAGAGGTGGAAAACGGCCAGATCGCGGTGGTGCGGGTCGATGATGAATACACTTTGAAGCGGGTCTATTTCCATGAGGATTATGTGGAGCTTAGGCCGGATAACCCCATGCATAAGGCTGTCATTTTACGGGGCCACCAGCTTGAACCGGAAAAATTTGAGATTGTAGGGCTGGCCGCAGCTTTTATGAGTTCTTTAGTGTGACCAACCGCCACGAGCGGTAAAAATGGTGTGTGCCCTTATTGCTATGGCATCCTTTACAAAGGGCTCTGGCGAAGAGAAAGAATAATCCCCATTTTATCAGGAGAGAAAATGAGAAAGTTTGCTATTGTATTAATTTTTTCCACATGTTTTCTTTTAACCGCTTGCAATTCCAGCCCTCGTCCAAGTACAGTACAGAATACACAGATACTAAGCTCTAATGTCCCGCCTGTACCGGATGGGATGAAGGAGAAGGTGGCGGAGCTCTTATCCGACGAGTTGGACGTAACCTCTATCCACATTAAGCGCGGCGAATCCTACTTGACCGCTGTTATAGATTCCCCCACTGTCTCTTCTATTGCAGCGGATTATGAAAATGGAAATTTCCGGAAAATTGACGATTGGAGATCACTTCGCAGCACTCTTGAAGGTATTTCCACTGTGTTCCCAGACAGTCTAAGTGAATTCGGCGATGGTAGATCGGTATCCCTGCAGTTGATGGACGAATCTGGACGAAATATTCTGTTATCCATCATGAAGGGGAAGGCCAGCTATGACAAGCTGGAGCAATTAGAAAAAGGCAGAAATGCAGAAGCTACTATTGACGATCCCGACGAGAAGTCGGAGATCCATTCCTCGGAGCCGGAAGGACCTACCGGCGCGGAGACCAACGGAGACGGTAGCGACTTCAACGAATACGACAATCCAGATCAGCAGGAAACCAGTGCCACTTATGTGCTGAATACCAGCACCATGAAATTCCACTATCCAAGCTGTAATTCTGTTCCCAAGATCAGCCCAGAGAACTATGAAACCTACACGGGTACAAGATACGACGTAATTGCAAAGGGATACGCTTCCTGCGGGAACTGCAACCCATAATAAAAGGACCGCCCCCAGTGGTAACGACACTGAGGGCGGTTATGAGGGCAGAAGTCTTAGCGGACGTTCTGCCCTCTTATCATATCAGATGATCGGAGGAATTGCAAGTGGACTGCAAAAAATGCCGGGTAGAAATCCCCGGCGGCAGTAAATTCTGCCCATACTGCGGAACCAAGCAGGACCGCGAGCCGCGCAAGGCGCTGAAGCGGGCAAACGGTACCGGCACAGTATATAAGCTGAATGGCCGCAGAAGGAGGCCATGGGTGGCGTCAAAGAGCCGAACCATCATAGGGTACTATGAGACAAAGACCGCCGCTATAGAGGCTCTGAACCGCCTTGCAGGCCGCACGCTGGACGAGCGGTACAATATGACCTTCTCAGAGGTGTTTGAGGCTTGGAAAGCCGAGCACTACAAAGAGATAACAGACGCCGGTCGTGCGTCCTATAACCGTGCCTACGACGTATTTGCGCCGCTCCACCGGAAGAAATTCCGCGACCTTAGGACGGCGGACTTTCAGATCGTGCTGGATCCGTATATGGGCCAGTCCCATTCTACCCTCTCCAAGCACAAGCAGCTTATCACGCAAATGTCCGTTTGGGCCATACGGGAGGAACTGCTCACAACCAACTTTGCAAAATTCGTCCGCCTTCCTGAAAATGTCAAAAAGGAAAAGGAAATTTTTTCGGGCACTGATATAAAGAAGCTGGAGGAGGATGGCAGCGAGGCGGCAAAGATCGTCCTGATGTTGATCTATACCGGTATGCGCATTGGAGAGCTGTTTTCTCTGCCATTGGACGACTACCACGAAACCTATGTTGTGGGTGGCGAAAAAACGGAGGCTGGCCGAAACCGGGTAATCCCGATCTGCCCGGAGGGAAGAGGCTATTTCCGATATTTCGTGGAACAGGCAGAAGGGCCGCTTCTGCTGTCTGGATATACCGGTCAGCGTGTACCCAAAAACTTTCGAGAGCGAGATTACTACCCGCTATTAAACAAATTAGGCATAGAGCGCAAGACCCCGCACGCCACCCGACACACTTACGCCAGCCGCGCCAGAAGGGCGGGCATGGCTCCGGAGATCTTGCAAAAGATTTTGGGCCATGCAAACTACAGTACCACCGCCAACATCTATATACATACAGATATAGAGGAGCTGGTAAGGGCAGTAGAGGGCGGTTAGTTTGTTAGTCTTTTGTTAGTAACCGAAAAAATCTAAAAGGAATTTTGATATATTATTGGGATAATCACTGGGCAGCATCCGCCATTGTATTCCACCCTATATTACGTACAGCACTGCACAAAACACATCATACAAATCATATTTTCGGGGCCGGGTTGTTTTCTTTGCCCCTTCCAAATCCTCCCCGATCAGCTTATATTCTTCCCGGCTGATATCACTTGGGTATTGACGCATTTTCCCCAGCTCCCGCTTGTTTTTTCCTATTATCTCCCACTCTGCCTTTTTTGTCAAAAGATTTTAAACAGGCTCTCAGAACTATGAATCCCCCTCCTTCCCCAACCACCGCCGCACCTCCGCCAAAACGCTCTCCTCCAGCGCCTCGGCACTGACAAACCGCTCCGTCTCCACCTCATAGTCAAAGTTCATGGCGGAGAACAGGGACACCCTGTAGGCGCAGTACGCCCCCTCTTCCCACGCCTCCTCCCGGTAGCGCAGGAGCACCCGGACCTCCACACTCTTCCCCGCCGCTCCCGGAATCGCCTCCAGCGTATCCCCACAGGCATCGGCCAGCACCTGGCACACAGTCCCCAGCGCATCCGGCCCCACCGGCTCAATCACAATCTCAAGCCCGGAGTAATACTCCTCCGACACCCGATAGGGGGTCCGATCATAGTTAACGCCATACTCCACCCCCGCCTCCTCAGCATACTGGCGGAATGCCTCAAAAAATACATCCAGCGCATAGGTATCCCTCAGCCCATTTACAAACCCAAAAACCCCGCCGCTCTCCCCGGTAACAATATCAAACACAAAAAACTCCCGCTCCGGCCGCTCCTTGGACACCGCGGTATACCGCCGCGCCCACCAAATATCATCCGGATGATCCTCCACCCCCTCAGAGGAGGTAATCGCAAACGCCTCTCCATACTTCCGCTCCAGCCGCTCCGCCACCTCCCGCCGGCTCAGCAGCCGCCCATCCCCGCACCCAGCAAGCGCCATCACCAACACCAGAGCCGCCAGCCATCCCCATACTCTCAAGCCATCCCCGCCCCCCTGATTCCTCATTCCCGATTCTCACTGCATCAGCCGCCGCAGCGGGCACTCTGACATCGCCACCCGGTCCGCCAAATTCCCCAGCCCGTTGTCCCGCAGATAGTCCCGGAAGATAGCCGGGGACTGGGTGGACTCCGGCCCGATGATCAGCTCCACCACCAGATCTGACAGCTCGATCCCCGCCTCCGCGCACATCTCCCGCAGGTTCAGCGGGTAGTACTTCTTAATCCGCTCCCGGCTCACGTGATAGCAGGGCTCAATGCCAAAATCCCCCTTCTCAAAGGGCGCCACCACCAGCCGCATCTCATACTCCGAGGCAAAGGAGGGGTGCTTGAAGGACACCGAGCAGGCCCAGGCCTCCCGCATGGCGGCTCTAACCGCCTCATTCTCCGCCGTCAGCGCACCGCCGGACCGTGCCAGCGCGCAGAACCGCTCCACCATGGGGTGGCCGGCCATGTCGTCCCAATAGAACACCGCCTGAAGGGACAGCGCCCCCCGGGCCAGCCGCTGAAGGCACTCCCGGCGGAAGGCGATGCACACCCCCCGCCCCCGGTTGCCGTACCGCTCCCACTGGGCGGCGTCGTCCCGGTGAAAGGAGAAGCAGGCGGCGAAGGCGGAGTACTCCTTGCGCGCCTCCTGATCAAAGAGGCCCTCGATCTCCCGGGCCCGGTCCTCCGCCCCCTCCCGGCGGAGCTGTTCGGTGACGGCGGCGCAGAGCCGCGTCATAAAGTGGCGCATCTCCGCCGAGTCATTCATCCGCAGCACGTTGTTCACCCGCAGCTGGGCACAGCGCAGGATGCCGTCCAGCGCCTGAAAATCCGTGTAGTGGTAGAGAATATCCATCCGCTTCGCCATGTTCCTCCCCCTCTCTAAAGCTGGCCCTTTTTCCTGATCATACCACACGCCCCGCCCCTTGGCAATCCTTACTCTATCTTCACGGAGAGCAGGGACACCGCGTTTTTCTCTATCCCGTTGAGAATAAACCCCGCCAAATCACAGGCGTAGACGCCGCCCGTTACCCTCTCCCGCCCGGCGGCCTCCCACAGAGCGTCATAGCCCTCCTGCAAATCCCAGCGCCCCCGGCAGCAGAGGCAGAGGTAGTCCCCCGCCGGCTTCTCCCAGTAGTAGGGACAGTCCGCCGGCCCCATCAGCCGGGTATACAGGTGGGTGATGGTCTCCGGCCCCGCCGGACGACCCGGCCGGTGGATGGCCCCCAGCTGATAGTCCGTCTGCATCCCATAGGTCCGGCACAGGCTCCGGCAGCGCTCCAGCACCCGCCGCAGCCGGTCATTCTCCCCGTCGCCGGGGGCCATCAGCCCCTCCAGCTCCCCCACCGGCAGGGCCAGCAGGTGTTCCGCCGGAAAGCGGCGGGTACAGGGCCGCGGCGGCGCCCCATCGGCCAGCTCCAGATTGGCGATGGCCCGGGAGAGGACGAAGTCCATCTGCTCGATCCGCCGCCGCTCCTCCCCCAGACGCTCCCGCTGCTCCCGGAGGAGGGCCAGCGTCCCCCCGGCGCTCTGGTCCAAAAGACACCGGCGGATCTCCGTCAGGGGCGTCCCGGTCTGGCGAAAGATGGCGATGGCGTAGAAGTCATAGAACTGCTCCGCGTCGTAGTAGCCATACCCGTTCTCCCCCCGGCGGACCGGGGTCAGAAGGCCCAAGTCCCTGTAGTGGCGCAGCGTCTCCTTGGTGGTGCCGCAGAGGGCGGCGAAGGCCCCGGCGGTGAGCCACCCCGACAGTCGGTCCATATCGGCTTCCTCCCCTGAAAAATAATATAAAGTTCACAATTATTCCATTGACCGTGTGGCTGCCACACAGTTTATTCTATCCTCTGTCAGGTATGATTGCAAGGCAAATGGAAAAAATACCGGCAAAAAGAACAGATCAGGAGGAACCATCCTATGCCCTTCCCCTTCTTCGGCTGCAGCAGCTTCACTTGGGAGACCTTGGACCACAAACACCTCTTGGGCCGGACCTACGACCAGTTCGGCGATTTGAAGGCCAACCGGGTCATCGCCGTCCCCGCGGGCCTCCCCTGCCCGTCAGGCACGCAGGAAAGCAGCGAGGCCCCTCTGGGCCTCTACGGCTACACAGGCATGGCGGTGCTGGGCTTCGGCCAGCCCATCCTGGTGGACGGCGTCAACACCGCCGGCCTCATGGGCGCCCTGCTCCACTACCCAGAGTACGCGTCCTACACCGCCGCCGCCCCGGGACAGACAGCGGTCCATCCTGGCCGGTTCCTCCCCTATCTTCTCAGCCGCTGCGCCGGCTTGGAGGAGGCCGTGGAGGAGCTGTCCCGGATCTCCTTGGTGGACGACCTCTCTCTCGGCGCCCCCCTCCCCGCCCACTATCTCCTCTCCGACCGCACCGGCGAGGCGGTGGTGGTGGAGCCGGACCCGGAGGGTCCCCGCGTCCACCGGCAGACCATCGGCGTACTGACCAACAGCCCGGACTACCTGTGGCACCGGACCAACCTCAGGACCTACGTGGGCGTCACCAACCTGCCCAAGTCCCCCCAGACCATTGCCGGCCACCAGATCCGGGAGTTCGGGGAGCGCCTTGGCGGCGGCTTCGGCCTGCCGGGGGATTACTCCTCCCCCTCCCGCTTTGTCCGGACGGCCTTTCTCAAGGAGTTCGCCGTCCGGGGCGCCGGGGAGCTGGACGGCATATCCCGGATGTTCCGCGCCTTCGCCCCGGTGGACATCCCCGAGGGCTTAGCCAAGGCGGACCCGAACCACGAGGTCTACGAGCAGACCCTCTGCACCGCCGCCATGTGCGCGGAGAGCGGGATATACTACTTCGCCCCCGCTTGGAACCGGCGGATCTCCGCCGTGCGCCCACCAAGGGCCGGGGGGGAGACGGTGTTTTTCGACTTAGGAAGCGGCCAAGACATCGACTACCGAAATTGAGGAGGCGGCATCATGGACAGCAAACTGAGCTCCTACCAGCTGCCGGTCACCGGCCGAAACATCCTCCGCTTCGCCCTCCCCACCATCGTCATGACGGTGTTCAACACCTTCTACACCATGGTGGACGGCCTCTTCGTCTCCAACCTCATCGGTACCGACGCCCTCTCCGCCATCAACCTCACCGCCCCGGCCATCGGCCTCATCACCGCGGTGTCCGGAATGCTGGCCACCGGAGGCAGCGCGGTGGTGATGAAGAAGCTGGGGGAGGGCCGGGCGCAGGAGGCCCGGCAGGACTTCACCCTCCTGATCCTCACCAACGCCTTGGTGGGGGCGGTGATGATGGCCTTGGGGTACGCCTTCATGGACGATCTCTTGGGGGCCATGGGCCTCTCGCCGGGCGTCCTCGCCTACTGCCGCGGCTACCTGAGCCGCTACCTCCTCTTCACCATCCCCATCCTGCTGATGTACAACTTCTCCCTCTACCTCATCGCCGCGGACAAGTCCGCCCTGTCCCTGAAGTGCACCGTGGCCGGCGGCGTGACCAACATTCTGCTGGACTACGTCCTCATCGCCCTTCTGGACTTAGGCATCCAAGGGGCGGCCCTCGCCACAGGGATCGGCTGCTCCATCACCGCCGTGGTGGGCCTTCTGGTGTTCCGGCGGGAGAGCAGCCTCCTCCGCTTCGAGAAGCCGGTGTTCCGGGGCGGCGTCCTGCTCCACGCCTCCGCCAACGGCCTCTCAGAGCTGGCCACCTCCCTGGTCTCCGGCATCACCACCCTTCTCTTCAACTTGGCCATGCTCCGCTACATAGGGGAGGACGGCGTGGCGGCCATCACCATCATCATGTACGTGCTGATGTTCGTCAGCGCCCTCTTCATCGGCTACTCCTATGGTGTGGCCCCCATGATCAGCTACTTCCACGGGGAGGGGAACCGGGAGAAGCTCCAGAAGCTGGTGCGCTTCAGCCTCCGCTTCATTCTGACCGCCTCCGCGGCCTGCGCCTTGGTGTCCATCTTGGCCACCCCGGTCTTGGCGGCGGTTTTCACCCGGCCGGACAGCCCGGTATACGCCTTGGCGGTGACGGGGAACCGGCTCTGCTCCCTGTCCCTCCTCTTCGTGGGACTGAACGTGTTCGCCAGCGGGATGTTCACCGCCCTCTCCAACGGTGTGGTGTCGGCGGCGCTGGCCTTCTCCCGCTCCTTCCTATTCACCGCGGCCTGCATCACCCTGCTGCCCCTGCTCTTAGACGTCACCGGCATCTGGCTGGCCACCCCCATGGCGGAGCTTATGGGGGCGGCAATGGCGGCGGCGCTGCTGCTCCGGTATCGGAAGCGGTACGGGTACTGAGCCGCCCCCCTCAAAAACCGCCCCGTCCCCGGCCCGGGGCCTTGACAAACGCCCCGGCCAAAGCTATAATAGTAAAAAAGCGACGATGGAGACAAGTACCCATCCCCCCTGCGCTACAGAGAGAGGCCGGTTGGTGCAAGGCCCCGCGCGGCGGCTGTGGGGAAGTCCCTCCTGAGCTCCGGCCCCAACAGGCCCGCGCCACAGTAGACGCCGGCGGCTTCTCCCCCGTTACCGGGAGCACGAGTGTCCCCTTATCGGGAAATTCAGGTGGTACCGCGGAGTTTCACTTCGCCCTGAGCAGCCTCTGCTCAGGGCGTTTTTTATGGCCGGGAGGAGATTTTATGGAATTTACAGCGGAAACCACGGTGGACCTAAGGGCGATGGCCGCCCTCTCCCGGGCGTCGCGCAGAACCTTGGGCCGGCGGCGGAGCGTCGCTATACACATCTTCTGCTGGGTGGTGCTGGTTTTGGATCTCCTGCTGTCCCTGCTCTTTTGGCTGGGCGGCGATGTCCCTTGGCTGAACCTGCTGCTGGGTCTGATGCTGCTGGGCGCGCTGCTGTTCGAGGACCGAATCAATGGCGCTCTGGGCCTGCGGCTGGTCCTGCCGGACACCCGGCAGATCACCGCCCGCTTCACGGAGGACGGCTACCGCCACACCACGCCGGTGTCGGAGAGCACTTGGCACTATGAGCAGATTCAGGCGGTCTGCGAGACGGAGGACTACTTCCTGCTCCTCCTGAGCCGGCGGCACGGCCAGATCTACAGCAAGGCCGGCTTTACGCAGGGCACTCTGGAGGCCTTCCGGACCTTCATCGCCGAAAAAACCGGCCTTCCCGTCCCGTATATCCAATAACACCGGAAATTCTGCCCCCCTTTTATCCATCACACCGCCGCCGGGGAGAGGAGGCCCTGCATGAACTTCACCGTGCGCACCACCTACACCAAGGAGACCATCGCCGCCCTGGTGGCCGTCTCCCAGTACCGGAGCGTAAAAAACCGAAAACTCCAGCGCCTGCTGGCCAAGACCATAGGCGTCCTGCTGACCGTCACAGGCGCCGCCGGCGCCCTGCTGTTCCTGCTGGACTTCCTCCACCACCTCCGCACCGGCCGGGGCTACACCTTTGAGCGCTTCTCCCCCGTCATCGGCGCGGGACTGCTCCTTTGGACGGGCCTGATGCTGCTGCTGGAGCGCCGGCGGCTGCAAAAGCAGCGGGAGAAGCTCACCAAGGCCATCTGGAACAGCTACCCGGACAAGGGTCAGGAGACCGTTTTCCACTTCACCCCGGAGGCCTTCTCCTATAAAACCCCTGTCAGTGAGGGCAAGTACAGCTACAGCGTCCTATGCGAGCTGTTCACCGACGATGCCTACTACTATCTGTATCTGAACAACACCTACGCCTACGTGCTCAGGCACACCGACTTCACCGAGGGGAGCCCGGCGGCCTTCGCCCCCTTCCTCACCCAAGTCACAGGCAAGCCCGTGAGGCGCGCCGCCGGAGCCGGCGGAAAGGAGGCGTCTTGATGGCCAAGCGGTTTGTCTTTGAGGGAAGCCGGCAGGAGTTTGACGCCTCGGCGGACTACGCCATCATCCTCTCCTTCCTCCAGGAGCGGCGGAGCAACCTGATCATAGGCTGTTTCTTCCTCACCTTGTTTCTCCTGTGCCTGCTGGTGTTCATCTGCTTCCGCGACACTGTCCACGCCCTGACGCTGCTGGCGGTCTGCCTGCTGCTTCTGTGGAAGGTCTGGGACCAGTACACCGGCTGGGAGGCGGTCCGCAGCCTCCGAAGGTGCCGCCGGGACCGGCAGCGCCTCCAGGCCCACGGCCACTACTGTATGGACGACCCCGGCGGCCCGGTGCGCGTGACCCTCTCCGACGGCCAGTTCCACATCGACTTCCGCCCGGACACCCCGCCCGCCGTCTACCGCTGCGAGGAGCTTCACACGGTGCTGGAGTGCGAAAACGTGTACTGGATCGTAGGCGAGGAGGGCCGGGGCTTCACCCTGCCCAAGAGCTTCCTCACCCGAGGCGGCGAAGCGGAGTTCCGGTCGTGGCTGGAGCCCCACATGGACAACTGGTTCGTCCATAAAGTCCCCGCCAGCCTGCAAAAATACCTCTGAGAGCCTGTTCAAAAGCGGCAAGGCGGTATACTCCGCCCCCGCAGCATAAATCCACAGAAAGGATGGTACTCCCGTGGAGAACCGCTTCGTCTTTTCCGGCCCCTTGGGCGTCTTTGACGGCTTCGGGGACTACGCCATTGTCCTCAGCTACCTCCGGGACCGGCGCAACAACTTGGGCTTCGGGATCTTCTTCCTCATCCTATTCGGCATGGGGTTTATTGTCCTAATACCCGGCGGGGATTGGGGGAATATCCTCCTCATGGGCGTCATCTGCCTGATGATCATCGCCAACCAGTACGCCGTGGCCAGCGGATTTTTCACCCTGCGCCAGCTCAGGCAGCGCACCAGGGACCGGGCGAAGTACATTGCCGCCGGCAAGTACTTCGCCAAGGACTTGGACATGGCCGACCCCATCTCCCTCACCTTCGAGGGCGGCGAGTGCCGCCTGCTCTGCGGCAAGCTGGAGGAAAAGACCCCTTTCAGGCGCTTCCGCACCGTGTCGGAGTGCGAGGAGGTGTTCCACATCACCGGCTACAAGATGGTGGACATCGTGGTGCCCAAGCCCTTTTTGCAGGAGGGCACGTTGGAGGACTTCCGCGCCCTCCTGCGCCGGCAGTCCAAGCGCTGGTACGACTTCAAGATCCCCGAAAAATTTCAGACATACATCCGGGAAAACCGGTACTATTAAAAAATCCAAACAAATTCCAGCAAAAACCCGAAACATCACCCACAGAAAAGAGTAGGAGAACAACACTATGACGATGAAAAAAGAACTGCCCAAGGTCTACGAGCCCCGGGAGGTGGAGGGGAAAATCTACCAGGCGTGGATGGAGGCCGGCTGCTTCCGGGCCGCGCCCAACCCCCAAAAGAAGCCCTTCACCATTGTGATGCCGCCCCCCAACGTCACCGGCCAGCTCCACATGGGGCACGCCATGGACGACTCCCTCCAGGACATGCTGATCCGCTACAAGCGGATGCAGGGCTATGAGGCGCTGTACCTCCCCGGCACGGACCACGCGGGCATCGCCACACAGGTGAAGGTGGAGGAGGAGCTGCGGGAGAAGGAGGGCCTCACCCGCTACGATTTGGGCCGGGAGAAGTTTTTGGAGCGGGTCTGGGACTGGAAGCACAAGTACGGCGCCCGGATTGTGGCCCAGCAGAAGAAGCTGGGGATCTCCTGCGACTGGGACCGGGCCCGGTTCACCATGGACGAGGGGCTCAGCAAGGCCGTCCGGGAGGTGTTTGTGAACCTCTACGAGAAGGGCCTCATCTATAAGGGCAGCCGGATCATCAACTGGTGCCCCCACTGCGTCACCGCGTTGAGCGACGCGGAGGTGGAGTATCAGGACAAGCCCGGCCACCTCTGGCACATGCGCTACCCCCTCGCCGACGGCAGCGGCTATCTGGTGGTGGCCACCACCCGGCCGGAGACCATGATGGGCGACACCGGCGTGGCGGTGCACCCCGACGACGAGCGCTATAAGCACCTGGTGGGCAAGACCTGCATCCTGCCCCTCATGGACCGGGAGATCCCCATTGTGGCCGACGAGTACGTGGAGATGGATTTCGGCACCGGCTGCGTGAAGATGACCCCCGCCCACGACCCCAACGACTTCGAGGTGGGCCTGCGCCACAACCTGGAGACCATCCGGGTGCTGGACGACAACGGCGTGGTCAACGCCAACGGCGGCAAGTACCAGGGCATGGACCGCTACGAGGCCCGGAAGGCGGTGGTGGCCGACCTGGAGGCCCTGGGGCTGATGGAGAAGATCGAGCCCTACTCCCACAATGTGGGCACCTGCTACCGCTGCCACAGCGACGTGGAGCCCCTGATCTCCGCCCAGTGGTTTGTGAAGATGCAGCCCCTGGCCAAGGAGGCCCTCCGGGTGGTCAACGACGGGGAGGTGCAGTTCGTCCCTGACCGCTTCGCCAAGACCTACACCAACTGGATGGAGAACGTCCACGACTGGTGCATCTCCCGCCA
>CANPBB010000043.1 GCA_947572235.1 uncultured Clostridia bacterium | reverse complement strand
TGATAAGCCGGCCCCAAGGCTGCCTGGATGGCGCGGCAGGCTTGTCCCCTCCAGAAGCCGCCGTCTATACGGTCGTCGGACACCTTGTGGTAGGTGAGGATTACGCTGACATCGGCGGCCAGATCCAGCGCCGCGCTTTCACAGGCTGTCTCCTTGGCGCGGAGGGGGCTTGCGATGCAGCGCTGCCGCTGGATCTCTGTGTCACCGGAGAGCAGGGCCGCCAGAAAGGTAAAATCATAGTTGAGGATCAGCCGGCTCAAACTGCCGCAGCGCCGGCCCAAGGTGTGGCACAGGCCGCAGTACAGGGCTTGGTAACGCCTGCGCCCCTCCTCTGAGAGCCGGTGCAGGCTGGGCCGCACATATCCAAACATGCTACAGCAGCTTCCGGATCTCAAAGCGGATTTGGCTCCGCCGGTCCAGCAGAAGCGCCGGCACTACGCCTAAAGCCGTTCCGCAGAGGGTGATCAAAGCACGCAGGGGGAGGCTTCCGAGGCGGGCGGAGAGACTGTAGCTTAAAAAGAAAGTCAGGATAGGCGTCAGGTACACCAGCGCCGCAGCCTGCAGGACGGGCCTATCGTCACTGTACACCAAGACACGGTCCCCAGGGCTGACACCCAAGGGGTCGTGGGCAATGGCGCGGACTACCTGTCCCGCGGCGCCGCAGCCGGCGCAGCTCTCGCAGTTGTGGCCGCAGGCGGATTGGCGCGCTACGGCAATGCGGACCCGGTCTCCCTCCAAGCGCTGTTCCACGGTGGCAAGCTGTGTCATGGGTACCCTCCTTATGAGCTGATCCGCACGGTGATTTGGTAGGTGCCGATAGCCCCCACCTTGCCGTTGCCGTCCACATACACCTCGGCGGGGATGGCATAGTTGCCGTTGGAGGCGGTGACATCGGTCATGTCGCCTACAATGCGGATGTTGAAGTCCTCAATGGTCTCCAGCTCCTCCGCCGGACCCCGAAGAACCACATCCACCTCGTTGGTCACAACGCTCACCGTTTTGCCTGCCGGCTCGTTGATATAGCTGAGGTTGCTCACGGTAAAGGTTTTGGTTTCCAAGTTCATAGAGCTGATGGTCACCGTGGCCGTGGTCTCTCCGGAGAGGTTGATGGAGCCCGCCGGAATGGGGATAGGCACGGTGTAGGAGGTATTCTGTGTGATCTCCTTGAGCACCACTTGGCTGAGAACGATCTGGTCCAGCTTGCTGATGGACTTGCTGTCTCCAGCCACGGTGATGGTGCGGGGGGTGATGGAGTGGGGCATGTCGGCCTCCATGGAGCCGGGGGAGGAGACGAAGTCGATCACCAAGGGCAGCTCCTTGATCATCAGAATGGGTACCGACACGTTGATACTATCGGTACTCATGCGCAGGTCGGTGCTGTCCACCACATCGCCGTTGAAGTCGATGAGCTGGATGGAGGCGGCCTGATTCACCGTCTCAGTGGCCCCGGTGAGATCCACACTGACTAAGGCGTGGCTAATGTTGCTGACGGAGAGCTGTTCGCCGCTGACCAAGATGGTATCCTCGCTGAAGGTCATCTCCCCAGCCATGTAGCCATCCGCCGCCTCGCCGGTGCGCTCCCCGCGGACGGTGATGGACTTCTTGTAGAGTTCCACCACGTCCACCGTCACCCGGTAGGGGCTGGCGGAGGCCACCGTAATGTTCCGCTCGGAGACACTGTCGGGATAGATGATGTTGTACTCCAAACTGTGCTGGCCGGTGGTGGTAATGCCGGAGAGGTCCACTTGAATCCTGATCCCCTTTCCCCGGCCTAAGGAGGAGATCATATTCCGCTGGCCCTCCAAGGTCAGATCCACAGTGACGTTCTTGTCGCTGGAGACCATCAGCCCCCGCTCTTCCAAGATGTCATCCTCGCCGATGAACTCCACCGGGATATCCCGGACCTGCAGAGGGATAATCGAGGGGTCGATATTCTCCACGTACAGCCAGATGATCAGCGCCACGAGGATGGAGAGGATGACGCGGAACGTCTTGGTATTTCTGATATTATTCATACTTCTCCTTCTTCCGTTTCACCAAGTCCTTGAGCTGGAACTTCTTTTTGCTCTCCGTCTGGTTCTCCTCCTTGGGGAGAAGCTCATTGGACAGGAGCAGACGCAGCGTCTCAATACTCAGATGGCGCTTGAGCATTCCGCCCACCGCCACGGAGATAGAGCCTGTCTCCTCCGAGACCAGCACCACCACGGCATCGGAGTTCTCGCTCATGCCGATGCCCGCCCGGTGGCGCATCCCCAAATCCCGGCTGAGGTTCACATTCCGGCTGAGGGGGAGCATACAGCCAGCCCCCAGAACCCGGCCGTCCCGGATAATCATGGCCCCGTCATGCATGGGGGCTTTGACAAAAAACACGTTCTTCAGAAGCTCTGTAGAGGGCTCCGCGTCCAGCTTGGTGCCGCTGCGGAGCACATCATCCAGTTTGCTCTGCCGCTCAAAGACAATCAGGGCGCCGGTGCGGTCCCGGCTCATATCCTGACAGGCCTCAGCGGTGATGCCGATGGCGTGCTCTATGGTGCTGGCCTGTTCCCGCCTGCTGAACACCCGCAGAAAGGAGAAGCGGCTGCCGCCCAGCTGATCCAAGATCCGCCGGATCTCCGGCTGGAACAGGATCACCAAGGCCAGAACGCCCCACTCTACCAGCTTGTTGAGCACAAAGTTCAAGCTGCTGAGCTGCCATTCAGAGGAGAGCCACAGCGCCAGAATCACAAACAGCACGCCCTTGAGCACCCGCTCGGAACTGGTGTTTTTTACCAAAGCCAGAAGCTGGTAGACCAGACAGGCGATGATTGCCATATCCACAATGTCGGTAAGCTCCATGCTGAGGAGGTAATAGAGAACTCTTTCCAAATATTCCATTGCGCGCTCCTCCTGTCCTCGGCTTCTCATAATTCGTTTTATTGTATAATAAATCCAAAAAAAAAGCAAGGAATACAGCGGTCCAAATTTGATCAATTTGTAAATTTTTCGATGCAGGGAGGATAACGTGAAAGGAACCCTTTTGGGTTCCTTTCACGCAAAGGTTTTATTTTACAATAAAAATACCCAAATCATTTGTATTTCTTCAGCGCCTCAATCAGGCGTTCCACCTCGTCGGGGCGGTTGAAGGCGGAGACGGAGAACCGGGTGGTGCCGGTGTCCAGAGTCCCCGCTGTCCGGTGGGCATAGGGCGCGCAGTGGAGCCCGCCTCTGAGGGCGATGCCCTTCGCGCTGAGGTACTCGCACAGCGTCTCCGGGTCGCCGTCCCGGGGTACAAGGGACAGCACCCCTGTCTGGAGCGCGGCGTCGTGGCTGCCAAAGACTTGGTATCGCTCTTCCCCCTCCAAGGCGGTGAGCAGCTGGTCTTTGAGCCGTGTTCCGTGGTGACGGATGGCGGCCAGACCTGTGGTGCGCACAAAGCGCAGTCCGGCCAGCAGTCCGGCAATCCCCGGTACGTTGTGTGTTCCGGCCTCCATACGGTCCGGGAGAAAGCCCGGCATCTGCTGGTCTTGGGAGCTGCTTCCGGTACCGCCGTAGAGCAGAGGCTCCCCTTCCTCGCCGCAGAGGAGCACCCCGGTACCCTGAGGACCGTAGAGCCCCTTGTGGCCGGGCATGGCGATAAAGGCCGCGCCCAAGGTTCTCTGGTCAATCGGGATGCATCCGGCGGATTGGGAGGCGTCTAAGATCAGCGGCACACGGTGGCGGCGGCAAACACCGGCGATCTCCTCAACGGGCAGGAGGTAGCCAAAGACGTTGGACACGTGGGTACAGATCACTGCGTCGGTGTCCGGGGTCACCAGCTCCTCGAAGCCCCGGACCATGGCCGGCGCGTCGAAAAGAGGCGTGTTGACCACGTAGATGGTCAGGCCCTCTATGGCGTGGAGGACCCGGGTGACGGCGTTGTGTTCGTACCCGGAGACTACCACCCGTCCTCCTGGCCGGACCAGAGAGCGGATGGCAATATTCAGTCCGTGTGTGGCGCTGGAGGTAAAGACCACCTGCTCCGGGTTCTCCACGCCGAACAGCTCCCCCAGCTCCATCCGGCACTGAAACAGTGTCTTGGCCGCCAAGGCGGCGGTGGGATAGTTCCCCCGGCCGGGGGAGCTCATGGAGTCCATGGCGGCGCGCACCGTGTCCTTTACAGTCCGTGGCTTTTGGAAGGTGGTGGCGGCGGCGTCAAAGTAGATCATGACAGTGCCACCTCAAAGTACTGTCCATCCCGGTGCAGGAAGAGCTTTACCGGCTGGAGGGAGTTCTGGCGCAGGATCTCCATGGCTCTTGCGAGATAGGGCTCCCCAATTCTGACGCTATAGCTGCACCCCCGCTCTGTCAGTCCGACGGGAGAGCGGAAGATGCGGTTGGTAATGCCGGCGGCAGACAGGAGGTACCCGGCCCGCTGGGCCTGGGTCACCGACCGGCAGACGATAAGATAATGGTTCAATGAGATTCCCTCCTCACACTATCTTATGTTGCGGGCGGCCGATTTGCCACCTGTCAGCACCGTCGAATGGGAGAAAGCCTCGTCAATAGTATAGCAAAAAGCCGAGAGGATGCCCCTCCCGGCTTGGGTGTTTCTGGCGATGAGGCCCTCCTTAGGGGCTTTGGACGGAGACGTATATCCACTCCCACCCGCCGTCTGCGGCGCCCCAGAAGTAACCCCGGTTCCCGGTGAACAGGCTGTACCAAGGAAACGGCGAGCGCCCCGATTGGGCGAAAGGGTTTGCGGCCTTGGGGGCATCGGGACGGATGAGGAAGCGAAAATCTTCACGGACTTGGGTCAGGAGAAGGGGGTTTTTTACGCCGGCGATGGAAGCGGGCTTCTCCGGCTTCCCCATGATCCAGATGGGCCGGCCGCCCAGTACAAAGTCCCAGCTCCGGTCCGTTTTGTCCTCCGGCGTGATGTCCAAAGGCTGAAAGAGGATTCTGTCCTGATACCCCTCTACTACTGCCCCTGCCTCTGTATCAAAGGTCAAAACGCGGAAATTCCGCTGATGCCGCGACAGGAAATCCGCTGTTATATCAATCTTATTCAGGCTGGGCCCTTTGGGCAGCTCCGGGATGCAGAAATCGTCGTGCCATGTATCTGTGCAGTCAAATACGGCCATGGACTTCCCCGCCCACGGGTGGTTCTCAGGAAAAGCGATCTGAAAGAAAAATGTCAGCTCCCGTCCGCACAGGGTGCACTTGGGGATCTCTGTCCCCGGCGGCAGCTTGGTTTTTCCGCCGATAAAGGAGTTCTCCTCCCCTGTCTGCACGGCTCCGTTTTGGAGCGCCGCTCTCCAGCTTTTCATACCGTCTCTTCGGCTTTTTGCCGGTCCTCCTTGGTCTCTTGGTCCAGCCGTTCCAGCACGGCCCAGTCCAGATTCTCCACCCGCTGATCCAGTTCCTCAATGGCTTTATAGGTGTACTGGGACAAGCTCCCGTCACTGCCGTGGAGGCGCTCGTACAGCGTTTCCAGCCGGGAGCGCCAATAGTATTTGCTCATCAAGATCGTTCGGAGTTCTGCCCCAGTCAGCCGCAAAATCTGCTCCTCATACTCATCCAAGGCTCGACAGTAGGCACAGAGCCGGTTCAGCCCCTCCTCCGGATAGGTGACATAACCGTCGGAGGACGGCATGGCCAGCGCCTCTATGAGCCTGTCCATCTCCTTATGGGAAAAGACGGTGCTCCCTTCCATATCCTATCCTCTACTCAGCCCGGCCAATCAGGCACACCGCGTGGGCGGCGATGCCCTCCTCCGCGCCGGTGAACCCCAAGTGTTCCTCGGTGGTGGCCTTCACATTCACCTGCTCCGCCGATATGCCCAAGTCCTCCGCGATATTTCGCCGCATAGCCGCCATATGGGGGCTGAGCTTGGGCCGCTGGGCGATGATGGTAGCGTCCACATTGCCTACGGCGTATCCCTTCTCCCGGAGAAACGCGGCCACTTGACGCAGCAGTACCCGGCTGTCCGCCCCCGCGTAGGCGGGATCCGTATCGGGGAACTGCCGCCCGATGTCCGGCAGGGCGGCGGCGCCTAAGAAGGCATCCATCACCGCGTGGAGGAGCACGTCGGCGTCGGAGTGGCCCAAAAGGCCCAAGGGGTGGTCGATGGTCACACCGCCGATGATCAGAGCTCGTCCCGCTATTAGACGGTGGACATCGTAACCGTGACCGATGCGCAGATCCTTCAACACCCTCACCCCCTGTTTTCCCAGATTGCCTCCGCCAGAATCAGGTCCTCCGGCGTGGTGATCTTGATGTTCTCATAGCTGCCCGCAGTTAAGTATACCTGCTTGCCCAGCCGTTCCACGGCGGCGCAGTCGTCGGTAAGCGGCTCCCCCGCCTCCTTGGCGGCTTGGAGGGCGGCCCGGATCAGTGCCGCGTCAAAGACCTGCGGGGTCTGCACAGCGAAGAGCTCCGAGCGGTCCGGCGTGGACTGCACCACGTTTTGTACCGCCACCTTGATGGTGTCCTTCACCGGCACGGCGGGGGCGGCGGCGTAGACCTCCTCCGCCTTGGCGATTGCCGCGTCGATAACCTCCGGCGTCACCAAGGGCCGGGCTCCATCGTGGACGGCGATCAGCTCCGCGCGGCTGTCGCACTCGGCCAAGGCCGCCAGTACCGACGCCATCCGGCTCTCTCCACCGGTCACAAGCTTCAGCGGCTTCTCAATCTCATAAGCCCTGCAGATCTCCGCCACGGTCAGCAGCTCCTCCTCCCGCACGGCCACCACCAGCTCCGAGATCCGTTCCGAGCTGGCCAGCGCCAGCAGTGTCCGGGCGATTACCGGTACGCCGCCAATGCTCATCAGCAGCTTATTCTCCCCGCCCATGCGCTGGGAGCTCCCCGCCGCCGGTACAATGGCGCTACAGAAGGGAAGCTCGCTCCCCCGCCTTGTCAATAAATTTTTGATTTTCTGAAACATATCAGCACCCTTATCTTCCAGATCGTGATCTCCATGCAGCGGGATCACTCATAGGCATATTTTACATGTATGGTGTTTTCCAATGAGAAATCTTCTATCTCCATAAACTGATGCCGCAGCAGCTCTCTGACCCAGCCCGGCAGCTCTGTACAGCGCAGCGGCATCTGCGGGCGGGAGCGCTGGGTATAATGCTTGTGGAGCGTGGAAATTCCGGGTCTTGTGCCGTCATCCGCGTCAAAGTAGTACAGACCTCTGTCGGAGAACTCCCTCGCCACCTGCTCTGCGCGCTGGGTTTGGGGGAAAAGCAAGATACTGCTGGTGCTCTTTTCAACTCCGCCGAAGTACTCTATCAGTTGATCTGCCCTCTCCCGGTCCTCGCAGACAAACTTCGGCAGATTTCCCTCCCCGGCGCTGCAAAATACGGCGATATGGCCCTGTCTGTCCATCCCATACCACTCCATGTCCAAAGCGAAGCACTCCTCGGCACAGATTGCGGACATATCCATCCCCTCCCCTGACATCCGATTTCTATTGGGTTTGGACTTTTTCATGGGGGACGGCTATGCCGTCCCCCATGAAAACTGTCCCCCTTCGTCCGCTCCCCTGAAATCCACAGATTTCAGGGGAGAGCTCTTACACCATCGACGCGTTGACCCGGGACTCGATCTCTTGGTAGGGCTCATCGGTGGCCAGCACCATCTCCGAAATGAAGATCTGCTTGGCGCTGTGGAGCATCTTCCGCTCCCCGGTGGAGAGGCCTCGCTCCACATCCCGCAGGGTCAGGCACTTGATGACCCGGCCCACCTCATAGAGATCACCGCTCTTCAGCCGCTCCAGATTCTCCCGGTAGCGCCGGTTCCAGTTGGTGGTAATGTCGATCTCCAAACCGGGCAGGGCCAGCATCACCGTGTCTGCGGCCGTCGCGTCCACTACGGAACGCAGGCCCACCAACTGACTGTTGCAGACCGGGATTTTCAGAACAAGCCCGTTGACCGGCATGTGGAACACATAGTACTCCTGTGTCTTTCCGTTGATCCGCTCGCTGACGATGCTGTCGATCACACCGGCGCCGTGCATGGGATGGACGACCTTGTCCCCTACGTTAAACATATTCCCTCCTATTCTCATTCATCACTTCTGTATGCGGTTTTCTCTTCTTAATCTTTAGTATAGCCTACTTTTCCATATATTTCAAGCGCAGATGCAAATATTTTACCCAACTTTTGCTGTTTTCCCGCAAAATTTTCTTTCGAGGGCGGCAATTCCTCCTCAGAAACTGTACCAATCGGCACAGTACATGGCTTCCCAAACCGGCGCAAAAAGAAGCAGACGGGTTTCTCCGTCTGCTTCTTTTATGCTTCAAATATGCGGCTGTCCTTTTTACTCCCCGTCAGCGGCAGAGGCACCCAGCAGGGCGCGGATGCTCAGGGAGATCTTCTTCTTCTCCTCGTCCACCTCGATGATCTTGGCGTCCACCAGCTCGCCTTCGCTGAGGCACTCGGCGGGACTCTCGATCCGGCGGTCAGCGATCTGGGAGATGTGGATCAGGCCGTCCACACCGGGCACCACCTCGGCGAAGGCGCCGAAGGAGCGGATGTTGACGATCTTCACATTGGCCACGTCGCCCACCTTGTAAGTCTCCATGAACTTCTCCCAAGGATTCATGGAGCGGTCCTTCACACCCAAGGAGATCTTGCGCTTCTCCTTGTCGAAGGAGATCACGTACACATCCAAGGTGTCGCCCACCTTTACGATCTCGGCGGGAGTCTTGATACGGCTCCAGCTGAGGTCGGAGATATGTACCATGCCGTCCACACCGCCGATGTCCACGAACACGCCATAGCTGGTCATGCTCTTGACAGTGCCGGTATAGCGCTTGCCGACCTCGATGCCCTCCCAAACGGCGGCAGCGGCGGCCTGACGGGCCTCGTAGGCCACAGCGCGGATAGAACCCACTACCCGGCGGCGGGCGCGGTTGACCTCGGTAATGCGCATCTGGACCTTCTGCTTGAGAAGCTGGCTCATCTCCGCATCACGGGGCAGACCGGACTGGGAGGCGGGAACAAAGACACGGGCACCCTTGATAAAGACGACGATGCCGCCCTTGTTCTCCTCGGAAACAACGCCCTCCACCACGGTCTTGTTCTCCATGGCTTCTTCCAACACGTCCCAGATCTTGTTGGCGTCCAGGCGCTTTTTGGACAGGGTGGCGTAACCCTCCACGTCATTGACGCGAACCACGAACAGCTCCACCTCGTCGCCGATCTTGACAATATCCTCCACCTTGGCTTCAGGATCGTCAGTCAGCTGGTCCATGGGGATATAGCCGGCCTGCTTACACCCTAAGTCCACATGGACCTCGGTGGGGGTGATTGCAGTGACCACACCGGTGACCTTATCTCCTGTATGCAAAGTATTGGTATACTGTTCAAACATCTCGGCAAAATTTTCGGTGCTCTCGCTCATGATTTTTTCTTCGCTCATCGTCTTGTCGACCTCCTTTATGATGCTCGCAGGGGTGGATGCGCCCGCGGTCAGGCCAGCCCTCCGGCATCCGGTGAGCTTGTCCGTTGGGATTTCATCCGCGCTCTCAATCAAGAAAACACGTCCGCATCGCTCCTGACACAGCTCATAGAGATGCCGGCTGTTTGCGCTCTGGCGGTCGCCGACCACCACCATCACGTCAACGTTGGCAGCAATTTTGGCCGCTTCCGTCTGACGTTTCTGCGTAGCACTACATATTGTATCAAACTTTTTCAGATTTGTACACTGTTTTTTTATCAATTTCCAAGAACTTTCCCAAATTCCTTGAAGCTGGGTGGTCTGGGCCACCATGGTAATTGGCATAGAAGTAATATTTTCAGTGCACTTTATCCAGTTTTCAACCTCTTCAGGATCTGAAAATACCAAAACATTCTCTCCCCATCCACAGATTCCTTGAACCTCTGGATGGCTGGGAGAGCCGATGAGGACCATCTGACGGCCCTCCAGGGCCGCCTGACGGGCGATTTCCTGAATTCTGCGCACGTGGGGACAGGTGCCGTCGATGATCTCCGCCCCCTTTGCCTCCAAAGCCCGGTAGGTTTCCTCCCCTGCGCCGTGGGCCCGGATGACCACCGCCTCCCCCGGCTCTACCTCCTCCGGGGAGCTGACGATCCGGGAGCCCTTTTGGAGGAGGGAGTCGATGACGTGGCGGTTGTGAATCACGCTGCCAAGCATCACGGGGCGGCGTCCCTCTGCCGCCGCCTGCTCCGTCAGCTCCACCGCCCGGCGGACACCGTAGCAGAAGCCGGCGGACTGGGCCAAGATCACCTCCATCACATGGCCTCCTTCAGGCGGTAGATTTTCTCCAGCAGCTCCTCAGCACAGCGGCGCTGCTCCTCGGCAGTGGGACGCCGCCCGGCAAACTGGGGCTGGTAGGGAGTGCCAAAGACGATGGTGGTCCGGCGCAGGAACTTCCGCTTCTCTCCGCAGTACACCGGCACGATGGGCACGCCGGTGCGGCTGGCCAGCATGACGGCCCCGGTCTTGGCGGAGGCATCCCCCGCCTCCTCCACACGGGTGCCCTCGGGGAAGATCACCAGCTTTTCCCCGCTTTGGAGGCACTTGAGAGCGGTCTTCATGGCCGAAAGATCCGCCCGGCCCCGCTGGACGGGAAAGACGCCAGCCTTGCGCAGAAACCATGCGGCAAAGGGCTTTTCAAACAGCTCCGCCTTCCCCATAAACCTTGGACAGGCCCGCCGGGGCAGGGCCGCGGCCACCATCAAAGGGTCAACGGCGCTGACATGGTTGGCGCAGAGCACCGCGCCCCCTGCCGGGACGCTCTCCGCCCCAAGGACACGGAAGGGAAAGAGCAGGCAGAAAAATGGCTTTCCAATGAAGTAGATGATCCGATAGAAGAAGTTCATAACCGCTCCCTCACAGTCTTTAGCAGCAGCGTGAGGCTCTGCTCAAAGGTATTTCCTGTGGTATCCAAGATGATGGCATCCTCCGCCGGACGCAGGGGGGAGACAGAGCGGTTTTTGTCCCGCAGGTCCCGCTCCTCGATCTCTTGGAGGAGCTGATCAAAGTCCTGAGGCGTACCTCTGCGCTGGAGCTCCAAGTACCGCCGGCGGGCCCGGTCCTCCGGGGAGGCGGTCAGGTAGATTTTTACCTCCGCCTCCGGCAGCACCACCGTGCCGATGTCCCGGCCGTCCATAATCACGCTCTGCCTCCGGGCCATGTTCCGCTGCATCTCCAAAAGGAAGTTCCGCACCGATGGGATGGCGGAGACCTTGGAGGCCAGTACAGAGATCTCCGGCAGACGGATAGCGTCGGTGACATCGGCACCGTAGAGGAGCATACGCTGCAAACCGTCCTCTCCGTAGCGCATTTCTATATGGATGTCCCGCAGAAGAGCCTCCACCGCCGGCTGATTGGCCGGCTCCACACCCCTTTGCCGCACGCAGAAGCCCACCGTGCGGTAGATGGCTCCGGTGTCCACATACAGGATTCCCAAGGCCTTAGCCGCCGCGCGGGCCAAGGTGCTCTTCCCCGCCCCGGAGGGGCCGTCGATGGCTACGGCGTATCGTTTCTTAGACATGGCTTACACCTCACATGAATTGTTCCCTGTTCGCTCTTGGCACGTCGGCGGGCGCTGACGCAGGCCGACGGACTTTTCAGGCGTCACTCACAGAATTTTCCGGTAAAAAAGTTCTCATTCCCCAAAGGCTTCGCGGTGAGGCGAAAGATCACGCATCCATCCGGACAAACGATGGTTTTGCTGTACCTCCCATCGCCGCCCACCTTCTCCAAATCGCCGCCGCTGCGGACCGCCTCCATGAGGGGATAGAGCATCACCATGGTCTTGGAGCAAATCCCGCAGCCCGAGGCGTTGACAGGGCAGCCGTAAGTACAGGTATAGGTGTCTCCGATCTCCTCCCCGTTCCGGCAGTATCTCTCTGTATGGTCGCCTCGGAGAAAATCGACTACTTCAATCTGAAATTCGTACTCCTCGTTGTACCACTTTTTCATGAAATCCCCTCCTTAGAAATACTGAATACTTTATTTTGTCACCCTTGGGAGGCCCAAGCGGCATACTGGCCGGCCACATAGCCGGTGGCCCAAGCGATCTGGAGGTTAAACCCACCTGTGTAGGCGTCCACATCCAGCACCTCTCCGGCAAAGTAGAGGCCAGGAAGTTTTTTTGACCCCATGGTGGAGGGATTTACCTCCCCCACTGCTACGCCGCCGGCGGTGACGATGGCCTCATCCACCGGTCTGGGACCCCGGACGGGGATGGGGAAAGCCTTCAAAAGAGCCGCCATCCCCTGCCGCTGCTCCCGCGTCACCGAGTGCACCTTGCATCGGGGCGGAATACCGGAGTGCTCCACAAACACATCAATAAGCTTGTGGGGCAGAAGGTCATTCAGGGCGTTGACAAAGTCGCTGTTGCGATACTTCTCGAAGTCCGCGAGGATTCGCCGGTCCAGCTGCTGCTGGTCCAAAGCGGGTTTTAAGTCGATGACAGCGGTATACCGCTTTCCCTCGAAGTCCCGCATATGGGCAGAGGCAGAGAGGACCAGCGGTCCGCTGAGGCCGAAGTGGGTAAACAGCAGCTCCCCGAAATCGGTGAAGATGCTCCTCCCCTCCTCCAGAACCGTCAGGCGCACGTTCCGCAGGCTGAGGCCTTGGAGGGCGGCACAGATGCTCCCCTCCTCCTCCAAGGGCACCAAGGAGCCGCGCAGGGGCGTCACTGTGTGGCCAGCCTCCTCCGACAGGCGGTAGCCGTCCCCAGTGCTGCCAGTGAGGGGGTAGGACAGTCCCCCAGTGGCCACCACCGCGCAGGGGGCTGTATAGGTTTCCCGCTCCCCCCGTACCCCGGTGAGGCGGCTGTCCTTTTGAAGGAGGCCCAATGCCCGGTCCCGGAGGATCACTACCCCCAGCTCCTTCAGACGCCGCTCCAAGGCGGCGCTCACATCGAAGGACCGGTCGGACACAGGAAACACCCGGTTTCCCCGCTCGGTCTTTACCGGCACGCCTAACCCCTCGAAAAAGGCCATCACATCCTGACTGTTCATTTGGGAGAAGGCACTGTAGAGAAAGCGGCTGTTGCGGGGGATATTTTGCATCAGCTCCGCCGGGGGGCAGTTGTTGGTCAAGTTGCACCGGCCCTTCCCGGTGATGTTCAGCTTTTTCCCCAAGCGGCTGTTGGGCTCTAAGAGTATTACCCTTGCCCCGCTCTCCGCGGCGGCGATGGACGCCATCATTCCCGCCGGCCCGCCGCCGATGACTATGACATCACACTTCATTTCCATGATCCTCCACTCCCCGCAGCAGGGCGATCTCCGCCTCCGTAAGGCTCCGCCAATGTCCCGGCGGCAGGCCGCACAGGGTGAGGCCGCCCTCAGACACCCGGCAGAGCCGGCGGACGCTGAGGCCCACCCGGCGGCACATACGGCGGATCTGCCGCTTCTTCCCCTCGTGGAGGGTAAATTCTATCACCGGCGGCGGGCCGTTCTCGCAAACACGGACCTCCACCGGGCGGATGGGCTCCCCATCCAAGTCCCGCAGGGCTTGGAGCCGGGCCAAGCTGTCCTCCCGCAGGCCGGAAACCGTGACATGGTATCGCTTCTCCACACCGCCGCTGGGGTGGAGCAGACGCTGGGCCAGTGCGCCATCGTCGGTGAGCAGAAGCAGCCCCTCGGAATCCATGTCCAAGCGCCCGACAGGATAGACCCGGGCGGTACAGCCGGTGAGCAGCTCAGTCACGATGTGCGCAGCGTGGGGATCGGAGAGGGTGCAGGCGTAGCCGCGGGGCTTATGGAGGAGGATGTAGGTTCTCTCCTCCTGCCTGTGCAGAGGCACGCCGTCCACAGAGATGGCATCCCGGTCCGGGTCCGCCCGGTCGCCTAAATGGGCGGTCTGGCCATTGACAGTGACCCGGCCCTGGCGCAGGTACTCCTCCGCCGTCCGCCGGGAGCAGAGGCCCGCCGCCGCCATCAGTTTTTGAACTCTCTCCTCCATGGAATCCCCCTAAGATATGTAGAAATTTAAAAAGATGTTCAGATTTTTCAGAGAAACGGGAAACGGACTTTTTCCATGGGGACAGCGATGCTGTCCCCATGGAAAAAGTCCGGGCCGAGCACGGCCCGGAGGGTGTCAGTTTTTGCGGATCATGTGGAGATCCACATCTTGGGCTACGATCAGGGGAACACGGCCCAGCTCCTTTCCGTTCAGGGTGGCGACCGCCTCCCCCACCGCCGTTCCCGCGGTGATAGGGGCGGTGACGGCCTCGTAGTAGTGACAGGTGATCTCCGGCTCCTCTCCGGCGGCCAGGGGACAGTAGAGGGCCGCTTCGGTCCTCACCGGTACGGTAAGGAGGAAACTCCCCTTCACTTGGGTGCTCCCCACCTGCTGTCCCGCCGGCAGGACAAGGGTACGGGGGAAAGCGGAGAAGCCATAGTCCAGAAGATTCTGGTGGTCGTGCCAGTCGTTGCCGTCGTGAAGGGTCACAGCGATCAAAAGCTGCCCCTCCCGGCGGGCAGCGGAGACCAAGGTACGGCCCGCCGCCTTGGTGAAGCCCGTCTTGACCCCCACGCAGCCGTCATACCAGCTGAGGAGCTTATTGTGGTTCACCAGTGTCCGCTCCCCAATGGTGATGGATTTGGTGGAGACAATGCGGCAGAAGGTCTCATTCTCCATGGCCCGGCGGGTCAGCGCCGCCATGTCCCGGGCGGTGGAGTAGTGGTCCTCGTGGTCCAAACCGTTGGGGTTTGCAAAGGATGTGTGTTCCATGCCGATCTCCTTGGCCTTCTGATTCATCAGCGCCACAAACCGCTCCACCGAGCCGGAGACACAGCGGGCCACCGCCAAGGCCGCGTCGTTGCCCGAGGAGAGCATCAAACCATAGAGCAGCTCCTCCAGCGTCACCCGCTCCCCCGCTTTCAGGTACATGGAGGAGCCCTCAGCCATATCGCCGCTCTGAACGGTGTAGGCCCTGTCCGTGGCGCAGTGCTCCAAGGCGGTCAGGGCGGTCATGATCTTGGTGATGCTGGCGATGAGGCGGGGCTCGTCGGCGTTTTGCTCGTAGAGCACCCGCCCAGTGTCGGCGTCAATCAGAATGGCGGAGGCGGCGGAGGTTCCCACCGCCAAGGCCGGGGCGCTCCACTGAAGCAGTATTACAAGGAGCAGCAGGGTACAAAGGGTACGGCGCATAACCACTCACCTCTCAAAAAAGCTGTGGTTATCCTGCCCCATACAGAAAAACGGTAAACTGGAAATTTGTTTTTTCCAGCAAAAGACAGGGTGTGCTTAAAAATCCTCTGCCTCCGGCGGGACCGCCGACTCCGCCGCCACGCTGTCCTTCTTCAACATGACGGAGACCTTGTCAATCAGATCCGGCACCATCTCCACCACCCGCTCCAGACCGGTGGAGGCAGGGATGGCTACAGGCATCACGCGCACCGCGCCATCCTTTACAATGAGGAAAGCCACCGGCACGATCTTCACCGCAGCACCTAAGCCGCCGCCTAAACGGCCCTCCGCTTGGGCATTCTTGCCGTCGTACTCACCGCCGCCGCCGCCAAAACCAAAGGAGACCTTGGAGATGGGGATCAGCGTCACGCCATCGTCAGTATGGATGGGCTGGCCTACAATGGTGTTGGCGTCCACCATCTCCCGCACCTTGCCCATGGACTCTTGGAGCATCTCGCCGAGGGAATTCTTCTTATCCATAGTTTCGTCCTTTCTCAGGCCGCGCGGGCCTGCTGGTCTTTCTTCTCAATGGTCTGCTTCTCCAGCTTGTCGGCCCGCCTCCGGTAGCCGATCAGCCACTTGACAAGGCCCGCCGCCGCCGAGATGCCGATGATCGCCATGTCCCCAACACGGATCCTGATGCCGATCTCACCCCGGAAGAAGATGGCCTCACTGTCGTAGTCGGTGTATAGATTCACCGCGTCCTCCCGGACCCGCACCAGACGCTTCAGCACCGGGTACACAGTGCTGAGCACCGCCTGCGCTTTGCCGTAGAGTTCCGCCACATCCGCCGGGTCCTCCCCGCCGAACACCACCAGTACCCGCAGCGGCGCAAGGAGGATCCTCCGCCGGGTCCGGCCCACCGTTTTTTTCAGAAGTGGCGGCAGCACCTGCAAGCTGTAGCGAATTTGCTCCCGGTTGGGCCTTGGGAAGGGCTTTTTCTCCTTGACTTTCTTTGGCTCCTCCTCATTTTTCCGCTTCTTCGAAGGAGGTTTCCCCTCCTCCTTCGCCTTGGGGGGATACAGCGTCAAGCGGAAGGGGCCAATAAGAAGCCGGACTGTCAAAGCGCCGTCATAGACGGCGTAGACGCCCACAGGCGTCAGAGCAATGAGCAGCAGTAAAACCAGTACCACTGCCAGTATAATCCATCCTACAATCCCCGCCCGCCCCTTTCAGTTTAATTAGGAATGAGGAGTTAGAAATTATGAATTGTCCCCACTGACAGTCTGCCTGTTTTTTTCAGATAATTCCTAATTCCTAATTTTCCTCTGCTGTGGACTCAATTAAGGCTCCGTCCTCGCCTAAGCGGAGCTGGCCCTCGCTCTCCAAGCCCGGAATCTCCGGCAGGTCATCCAAGGAGTTCAGGTGGAAGGAGCGCAGGAAGTGCTTGGTGGTCCGATAGAGGATGGGACGGCCCGGGACTTGGAGGCGTCCGCACTCCTCAATAAGCCCCCGCTCCAAGAGCAGCCCCACGGTGTAGGCGCTGTCCACCCCACGCACCTGATCCACGTAGGCCCTTGTAGTGGGCTGGTAGTAGGCAATGATGGTCAGCGCCTCCAGTGCCGGCTGGGAGAGCCGGGCAGGCTTGCGGATCTCAAAAGCCTTTCGGATCACATCGGCGTAGTCCGGCGCGGAGCAGAGCTGGTAGCTGTCCTCCATACAGATGAGGCGGATCCCCCGGCGCTCAAAGGCGTAGTGGTCGCCAAGGCGGCGCAGGATCTCCTCCACCGTACTTCGGTCGGCGTCCAGCGCCAGACAGAGGCGCTTGATCTCCACACTCTCTCCGGCGGCAAAGAGTATTCCCTCCGCCGCCGCTTCCATCTCTCTCATGTCCATACTCATGTCAATCTATCCTTCCAAATGGTCAGCCCCTGCGGCGGCTCAGGACGCGGAGCGCACCGAACTCTCTTGAAAGGGCTCCTCCGCGTCCCGCTGGGCGGTGACGGTGCAGTCGGTCTCCCCGCCGGCCAGCTTCAGCACGTGGTTGCGGCACAGCTCCAGCACCGCAAGGAAGGTGGCCACCACCTCACTGCGGCTGCGGCTGCCGCGGAAGAGGAGCAGAAAACGGGTTACACCGTTGTCCCGCAGACGCTTCAGAATCTCTGCGGCCTTGTCGGTGACGGAGTAGGGTTCCCGCTTCACGATCTCCTGAAAGCTGGTGATTGGCGGCGGCGCCCGACGCTCGCTGCGGTCCTGAATAGCCTGAAAGGTCTTAATAAGGTCCTCCGGCTGGTGGTGGTAGGTGATCACCTTCCCCCGCTCCACAGGCTCGGGATTCTTGGTCATAATATTCCGCCCAAATTCCCCCATCACACCCAAACGCTGGGCCGCACCCTTGACCTTCTGATAGACTTCATTGCTCCGCCGCTCCTCCAAGGACTGGATCAAGAGGTCCATCTCGCTCTGAGCCTCCTCATCCTCGATGCTCAGAAGCATACGGGTTTTAATGTACATCAGGTGGGCGGCCATGGTAATGAACTCGCTGGCGATATCCAAATCCAACTGCTGCCGCCGGTCCAAGTAAGATAGATACTGTTCCAAGATCAGGGCGATAGGGATATCTTGAATCTCAATCTTATTCTTGCTGAGGAGGAAGAGGATCAGGTCCAAAGGCCCCTCAAAATCCTCCAAGGGCTCGGCGGTACGGCTGTGTACTACGCTCTCCAACTTAAAGATGGGACTGTCCAGTTTGTTCACCTCACAGTACAAGCAGGTTTATCAGAAATGTAAATACGGCAAAAATCGCCTCGGAGAGAAAGTCGCTGCCCACATCGAAGGATACCAACAGAATCAGCAGGAGCATCCCATACCGCTCATAACGCATGAGCTGCAAATACGCCCGGTCGGGCAGCAGGGCAAAGAGCACCTTGGACCCGTCCAAGGGAGGAATAGGCAGGAGATTAAACAGCCCCAAACCCAAATTCATCAAAATCAGCGTGATCAAAAAGTTGTAGAGCCATACCAGCGGAGACTGAAGACTGTCCATCCGCAGCACTTGGGGCAAAAGCCACCTGAGAGGGATACAGCAGAGCGCGGCCATCAAAAAATTGGACACCGGCCCGGCCAGAGCGGTGAGGGCCATCCCCTTTTTGGGGTCCTTGAAGTACCGCATGTCCACTGGTACCGGCTTGGCCCAGCCGAAGCCTACCAGCAGCATGGCCCCCAGCCCCACCCAGTCAATGTGATGCAGGGGATTGAAGCTGAGCCGGTGCATTCGCTTGGCGGTGGGATCACCCAGAGCATAGGCCGCCAGCCCGTGACAGGTCTCGTGGACTGTCAGGCACAGCAATACCGATAGGGCCCGGGTCAGCAGCATACTGACCATGCCCCAGTCGATCATATTCCAGAGCTGACGAAACAGTCCCACTGAGCAAGCCCTCCCTACAGGAAATATACTGATCGTATCGCAATAGGGATACTATACCAGAAACCGCCGCAAATTACAAGAAAAAAGAAGTCTTCGCCGCAAACCCATAAAATATCTGCAAATGCACTTGTACTCCTCCCAGCCCCCTGCTATACTTAACTATCCACTATCTCCGGAGGTCTCCCATGTCCTACATCCTCTACATCCTCCGCTGCGGCGACGGAACTCTCTACACGGGAATCACCAACGATCTGCCCCGCCGTCTTTCCGCCCATCGCGCCGGTACAGGGGCCAAGTACACCCGTGGCCGCGGCCCGCTGTCTTTAGTTTACACCGAACTGTGTGCGGACAAATCCGCCGCCCTCCGCCGGGAGCTCTATATCAAGCACCTCCCCCGCCCCAAAAAGGAGGCCCTCCTCGCCGCCGCAGCCAGTCAAGCCAGCAAAGCCCTCCCTACCGCCAATTCCTAATTCCTGACTCCTCATTCCTAATTGCTTTTCGCCCTTGCGCAAAGCTGGAAAATCAGGTATAATACCCCTGTTTCACACAAGGTTTATACTTTAGAAAACGCATTCACCACTGAAAATCCTAAATGGAGGCATCAAATACCATGTCTATGGATATGACTTACTTTGAGGAGATGGAGGCGAAGATCCCTACCGGGGGTGTCCGTACCCGCTTTGCCCCCTCCCCCACCGGCTATATGCACGTGGGCAACCTGCGCACCGCACTATACACCTATCTGATCGCCCGGCACGCCGGGGGCACCTTTATCCTGCGCATTGAGGACACCGACCAAGGCCGTCTGGTGGAGGGCGCCACCGATGTGATCTACAAGACCATGGCCGAGTGTGGTCTCACACACGACGAGGGTCCCGACATAGGTGGCCCTGTAGCCCCCTATATCCAGTCCCAGCGGCGGGACACCTATAAGAAGTACGCGGAACTGCTGATCCATAGGGGGCACGCCTACCGCTGCTTCTGCAAGGACGGAGAGGGGGACCATATTAACGATTTAGGAGACGGCCTCACGGTAAAACGGCACATATGCGGCTGTGGTCTCCTGACCCAAGAGGACATCCAAGCCCGCTTGGACGCCGGGGAGAGCTATGTGATCCGCCAGCGGATGCCCTTTGAGGGGACCACCACCTTCCATGACGCGATTTACGGGGACATCACCGTAAAAAATGAGCAGCTGGAGGATCAGATCCTCCTAAAAACCGATGGCTTGCCTACCTATAATTTCGCCAACGTCATTGATGACCACCTGATGGGCATCACCCACGTGGTTCGGGGCAGCGAGTATTTGTCCTCCGCCCCTAAGTACAACCTGCTTTATGAAGGCTTTGGCTGGCAGGTGCCCACCTATGTCCACTGCTCCCCCGTTATGCGGGATCAGCACAACAAGATGTCCAAGCGCCACGGGGACCCCTCCTATGAGGATTTGAAAGCCCAAGGGTTCCTCACGGAGGCGATTTTGAACTATGTGGCCCTGCTGGGCTGGTCCCCCCGGGG
>CANPBB010000042.1 GCA_947572235.1 uncultured Clostridia bacterium | reverse complement strand
GCCGACAATACTTGGCTGGAGACGGCCCGGAAAGATAGGTAACGCCAACACTTGAGAGGTCTGGTCTGACCGGACCAGACCTCTCCCATATCTGCCTCCTTAGCTCAGTCGGTAGAGCATGCGGCTGTTAACCGCAGGGTCGTTGGTTCGAGTCCAACAGGGGGAGCCATTCTGATTCGTATGCCGTCACTCCTTCAGGTGGCGGCATACGTGAATCAGAGAGTATGACCGGCGTGGGCCTTTAGCTCAGTTGGTTAGAGCAGCCGGCTCATAACCGGTCGGTCCCGGGTTCGAGTCCCCGAAGGCCCACCAGGATGGCTGTTCGCCAAGGGGAGTTCCTAAAGCGAAATAGGGGTATAGCTCAGCTGGTAGAGCAGCGGTCTCCAAAACCGCGTGCCGAGGGTTCGAATCCTTCTGCCCCTGCCATTGCGCAGTACAGCTTCGGCTGTTTGTGATATAGGCTTGCTGATATAGCTCAGTCGGTAGAGCGCATCCTTGGTAAGGATGAGGTCGCCAGTTCGAATCTGGCTATCAGCTCCAGAAGAAACCCGTTGTCCTGTAAGGGATGACGGGTTTTCTGCTTTTTGTGAGGGCTTTTGTTTTGACAGCGGGAGGCTATCCGGGGGAGCCATGTCATCAAGGGAATGGAGGGCGGTCATCTTTTGATTGAGGGATTAAAAAAATCCATTGGATCTCCCTATATCAGAACCCCTGAGAAGTAGTTGTCCCTTGCAGAGATTGGGCGCCTGCGCTCGCTTTTGTGGACATCTATAGCGCCTTTTATAGGGGCTATATGGACAACTTTTTTGGCCCATCGGCACGATGGCGCTTGTCTTGGAGCCAATAACAAGAGAGGAGCACACAGTTTTCTGTGTGCTCCTCTTCCGTTAGGGTTCCCGGTTCAGATTGCCGTCCCTGTCATCCACGGTTCCGTTTTTTACCATGTCGTCTAAGTCGCTGCCGATGATGTCGTGGGGTGTGTCATCACGGGAACCGTTTCCAGTGACACCGCTGTTGTTGGTGCCGTTGTTAGTGCCGCTGGTAGCGCCGTTGTTGGTTCCGCTGGTAATGCCGTTGGTGGTGCTGCCGTTTGTGCCGCTGCCGGTGCCGCGGTCTCCGCCGCAGGCGGCCAAGGAGAGCACCATCACAAGCGACAGCGTGAGCAGGCCAAGTCTCTTCATTCCCATTTCTCCCTTCCTGTTTTCCGGAGACAAAAGCGCGGGTCAGTCGGCGCGCCGACCTCCGCATCCCTCCGCGCGGCGCTTGCCGCAGAGATAGTATGCGGCAAAGGCCGGCGTTTCTCTCTGGCAAAATCTGCGGAAAATTTATCCCTTTTACCCTTCACGCTGATAAATGTCCGCAAACCGTTTCACCTGTCAAAATGTTCAGATATGCGGGTAATTGGCTGCTTTACTAATTGCATAGCAGTAATCCGTTGCCGGTTCCTTCCATACCTCCAACCAATCTAATTCCCGTATATCATCTACAGACCATTCTTGAATCGGAATTGTGACCTCTCGGATCTTGTGGTTAAAGTCCATATCTGGACAAATATGCCAAAATTCTATTTCTTCAGTCGTTTTAAGGTGTTCCTCCCAATATGCAATCATTCTTTTTGCCCGCCAAGGGGGTAATGCCATTATAAGCCTGCGAAATGTGTTTTCTCCGATGGAAGTTTAAGAACGTTTCCGCTGAAAAGATTGAAAAACCATCATCTATATCCCGTCGTCCACAATTCCATGATCTGTATCAATTTTAATTGTATATCCCGGTGGATATGGGATTTCTTTCAAGGGTGATTGGAGGCAAGCAACATAACAGAACTCATACTATTTTGTATCCCTTT
The DNA here is from genome assembly GCA_947572235.1 of uncultured Clostridia bacterium. Taxonomy (GTDB): domain Bacteria; phylum Bacillota; class Clostridia; order Oscillospirales; family Oscillospiraceae; genus CAJFPI01. The sequence continues at coordinate 19,140 of CANPBB010000042.1, read as the reverse complement.
CATTATATGATTTAATACAATATATGATTTAATACAATGACACCGATCAAAAGGGCTCAGCTATTTGCTATGGATGCTGTATATCTGCCCCATCGTCATGTTTTCGCGGAATCGACAGAGTTCCGGACCATCAACACGAAAGGTAGAAGGGCCGGAATTTCCGCTGTCACATGGGGGGGAGGCGGCAAAAAACGGCGGGATGACGCCCCGCGCCCTCCCGCCAAAAAAACAACCACGCCTTCCAGCGTGGTACCCATCCCTTCATTGCTCATCGTTCGCTGACGACCAGCTCGCACTCGCCAAAGATCAGATCATCTATGTCAGCGCCGGTGAAGTTGTATACCATCTCTGCTATCACTTCCTTTCTCTTCTGTTTTCATTCTTAGTATACCACATATTGTACAAAAAGCAAGTGAAATTTTTGTTAACTCCGCCGACGGGTTCCGCTGGAGTCCGACTTGGTTGTCCGATCCCTCGCAGGGCGGCAGGCGGAAATGACCAAAGGGGTATGGGAAAAAGTGCCTAATTTCTCCGCCCTGTTATTGGTTTTTGCCTTTCGCCGTGGTATAATAGCTGCAAAGCAGGAATTATCCTTTGATTTGCGTTTTTTTCTCGCCCTTTGCGGGGCAAGCAAAAAATGGCTTATTGCACCATCTCAGCTTCGTTAATAGGATACTTTGGCTTTAGTTTCGTTTTCGCGGTATAAGAGCCTTGGCGGAGCTGTTATACTTTATTTGGCGCAGGCTTTCCCGCTCCGCGGGTGACGGATGCGCTCCGGGCTCTTTTTGCTTTTATGCCGCCTGTCCCCTTGGCGGCAGCTACTTCTCTTGAGAAATCAGGTGCTTTCTATGTCCAATCCCCGTCGGAGGCGGCACACCGCGCTGCGCTGGATGGCGCTGGCGCTGGGCCTCCTGCTCTTTGCTGCCGGCTTTTTCCATTGGAGCAACCACAGCCTACAGATCGAACGCTTTACCTGTCCCCTCCCCGGTCTGCCGGAGGGATTTGACGGCTTTACCATTGTCCACCTCTCCGACCTGCACACCGCCGCCTTCGGGGAGGGAAACCGGGATCTGCTCCAGGCGGTGGCGGAGGCGGAGCCCCACATCATCGTCCTCACCGGGGATTTGCTGGATCAGTCCAAGGAGGTGCCGGCGGGGTATGTGGACACCTTGGCCCGGGGGCTCAGCGCCATCGCCCCCACCTACTTTGTCACCGGGAACCACGAGTGGGCCCGCCACGAGGTGAAGGCCCTGAAGGCCCAGCTCACCGAGGCCGGGGTCACGGTGCTCTCCAATGAGGCGCTGGCCTTGGCCCTGGGGGAGGACCGGATTGTCTTGGCGGGCATCGACGACCCCAACGGCTACGCGGGGCAAAAGACCCCGGAGGAGCTGGCGGAGGAGATCCGCAACACCGCCGGGGACACCTTCTGGATCCTGCTGGCCCACCGGAATACCCACTTTGCGGGGGAGTACAGCCTCCTCGGGGCGGACTTAGTCCTCTCCGGCCACGGCCACGGCGGCCTCATCCGCCTCCCCTTTACTGACGGTCTGGTGAGCACCGACCGCACCCTCTTCCCCTCCTATACCGCCGGGTTTTACGAGGAAAACGGCTCTACCCTGTTCGTCTCCCGGGGCCTGGGGAACACCAGTAAATCCTTCCGCCTGTTCAACCGCCCGGAGGTGGCGGTGATTACGCTGCGCACCGCATAAGAGGCGGAATCCTCTTCTCTTTTCCCTTTTATGCCGCTGTATTTCTGCATCGGCAATCTCACGAATCGAGGAGAATAAAATGAAGATAAAAGTTCTTGGGCAATATGCCGTTTTTCAGGGCCGGAAATTTGGATTTGAGTGCCATAATGATGGATATTGGCTGATTAGTGATGATCCGAATGATGTTCATTTGGGCTTTGTGCCTGCTTCAGGCGTTGAAAATCGGTTTGTTATGAAGGGGATTGATTTGAATCAATTATCCTTCCTGTTTGAAAAAGTAACATACGCCTATTATGACGGGCGCAAATTCCAAGCGTCACGCATCACTGACGATGCTATTTTATTGAATTTCAGCAGCCAAGATTTGTTAAATAAATATACCCATCAAAATATTGATGTCATCGCATATGATCGAAATGATTATTATATGTACGTTCCAATAAAATTCATTACTCGGATTGAACAAGAGTGGATACCCTATACACCCCCCATCAGACCACGAACAGAATAGGGTAATTTGACAAAGAAGAACAGCCTTATGAGAGAATTTACCGCCGAACAATACGATATCGCCGTCATCGGTGCAGGCCACGCGGGGATTGAGGCGGCGCTGGCCGCCGCCCGGCTGGGGATGCAAACCATCTGCTTTACCATCAACCTGGACGCGGTGGGCAACATGCCCTGCAACCCGGCCATCGGGGGCACCGGCAAGGGGCACCTGGTCCGGGAGCTGGACGCCCTCGGGGGCGAGATGGCCCGTGCCGCCGATGCCGCCTGCATCCAGTACCGGCTTTTGAACCGGGGGAAGGGGCCGGCGGTCCACAGCCTCCGGGCCCAGGCGGACCGGCGGAGATACCAGCAGGTGATGAAGCACACGCTGGAGCAGCAGGAGAATCTCACCCTGCGCCAGGGGGAGGTGGTGGACATCCGCTGCGAAGGGGGGGCGGTGTCCGCGGTGGTGCTCCACACCGGGGCGGTGTTCCCGGTGCGCGCCGCCATTGTCTGCTCCGGTACCTACCTCAGCGGCCGGACCATTGTGGGGGAGTGCGTGCAGGAGGGGGGGCCCGACGGTATGTTCGCCGCCAACGCCCTGACAGAGCGCCTGCGGGGGCTGGGACTGTCCCTGCGCCGGTTTAAAACCGGTACGCCCCCCCGTGTGAACCGGCGGAGTGTGGATTTTACCAAGATGGAGCGGCAGGAGGGGGACGCGGAGACGCTGCCCTTCTCCTTTGAGACCACAGAGAGGCCGGTGAACCGGGCGGTGTGCTACCTCACCTACACCACCGAGGAGACCCACCGGATCATCCGGGAGAACCTTCACCGCTCCCCCATGCACGCCGGGGTTATCGAGGGGGTGGGGCCCCGGTACTGTCCCAGTATCGAGGCCAAGATCACCCGCTTTGCCGACAAAAAGCGCCATCAGCTCTTTGTGGAGCCCATGGGGCTGGACACCGAGGAGCTGTACATCCAAGGCTTCTCCTCCGCCCTCCCCGAGGAGGTGCAGGTGGAGATGCTGCACACCATCCCCGGCCTGGAGCGGGCGGAGATGATGCGCCCGGCCTACGCCATCGAGTATGACTGCGTGGATCCGCTGGAGCTGCTGCCCACCCTGGAGTGCAAGCGGGTCCCCGGGCTCTACGGCGCGGGGCAGTTCAACGGCTCCTCCGGCTATGAGGAGGCGGCGGTGCAGGGCTTTGTGGCCGGCGTCAACGCCGCCAGGCGGCTCCGGGGGGAGCCGCCGCTGGTCCTCCGCCGCAGTGAGAGCTACATCGGGACGCTGATTGACGATTTAGTGACCAAGGGCACCGGCGAGCCCTACCGCATGATGACCAGCCGCAGCGAGTACCGCCTGCTGCTGCGCCAGGACAACGCGGATAGGCGGCTGTGTCCCATCGGGGCGGAGCTGGGTCTGGTCAGCCGGGAGCGGCTGCGCCGGGTAGAGGAGAAGTACGCGGCGGTGGACCGGGAGATCAGGCGCCTTGCCCGGTGCGGCACGGCCCCCTCGCCGGCACTCAACGCCCTCCTCGAGAGCCGGGGCACCGCGCCGATCAGCGACGGGGCGCCTCTGATCGCCCTCCTGCGCCGGCCCCAAGTGCGCTACGCCGACCTGGCCCCCTTCGATCCCCAGCGGCCGGATCTGCCGGCGGAGGTGACGGAGCAGGTGGAGATTTCGGTGAAGTATGAGGGATACATCCGCCGCCAGATGCAGGAGGTGGAGGAGTTCGCCCGGATGGAGAGCCGCCTTCTGCCGCCGGGACTCGACTATCAGGCCATCGAGGGACTGCGCTTGGAGGCCCGGGAGAAGCTGAGCGCCGTCAGGCCGCTGAACATAGGCCAGGCCAGCCGCATCTCCGGCGTCTCTCCGGCGGATATTGCGGCGCTGATCATATATCTCGCGTGAAATCTGCGGATTTCACGCGAATAGGCTTGCAGCCGCCTGCGTCGCACTCGCCCTCCGCCACGGGCGGAGGACTCGCACGCTTGTCGGCTGAGAGGGATTTTTTTCGAAAACGCGGTTTCCGGAAAAAATGATTTGAATTTTTTCGCGCCTTCGGGCGCCGCAGCGTTAAGAAAATGTGCCAGTGGCACATTTTTAGCGTAGGCCCCGCCAACTGGGTTGGCGGGGTGGCACTGAGCAAGAGCGAAACCCTGCCGGGGGCTTTTGTTGGAAAACGCGAGGGCTGCTTGTATTCTATAGGAAACATTGAGGGAATTGTTATGCCGGATATTCAGCTGCATTTTACCTGCCGGGGGGAGGGGCATCCCCTTCTGCTGCTTCATGGGAATGGGGAGAGCGGGGACTACTTTGCCCGCCAGATCCCCTACTTCGCCAAGAGCCGGAAGGTCTACGCCGTGGATACAAGGGGGCATGGGCAGTCCCCGCGGGGGACCGCGCCTTTTACCTTAGATCAGTTTGCGGAGGATCTGCTGTGCTTCATGGACCATCAGGGGATTCTGCGGGCGGATATCCTGGGGTTCAGCGACGGGGGGAATATCGCGCTGACCTTTGCCCTGCGCTATCCCCATCGGGTGAGCCGCCTGATCCTCAACGGGGCCAATCTGAATCCGGCGGGGGTGAAGCCGTCGGTGCAGCTGCCCATTATACTGGGGTATCAGGCCGCCTGCCGGGGCCGGGGGGAGCAGGCCAGGGCCAAGGCGGAGCTGCTGGGACTGATGGTGAAGGAGCCCCACATCCGCCCGGAGGACCTAACCGCGCTGAAGATGCCGGTGCTGGTGATCGTGGGCAGCCGGGACATGATCCGGAGCACCCACTCCCAGATGATTGCCGACCGCCTGCCCGAGGGGCGCTTGGTGGTGCTCAAGGGGAACCATTTCATCGCCAGCCGGCGCAGCGCCGCGTTTAATCAGGCCGTGTCCGCCTTCCTGCGGGATACGGAGCACGTCCTGTACCAGTGAGGAGGGGGGACACCATGCGAATGATGCTGGCCATTGTGCTGTGTAAGCTCCTGCGCTTTGCGGGAAAGCTGGTGGGCAAGGGGAGCAGCCTGCCGGGACAGTACGCCTTGAAACTCTGTCCCGATGTGCTCCGCCGGGTCCGTCTGCCGGAGCGGATCATCGCCGTCACCGGCAGCAACGGCAAGACCTCCACGGTGGAGATGATTGCCGCCATCCTCCGCGCGCAGGGGCTGAACGTGGTGTATAACGCCGAGGGCTCCAATCAGGTGGAGGGGGTCGCCACGCTGATCCTCAGCCACTGCACCCTCCGGGGAAGGATGAGGGGGGACGTGCTTTTGCTGGAGAGCGACGAGCGGTACGCCCGTGTGTCCTTCCGGCACTTCCACCCCACCCACTTTGTCATCACCAACCTCTACCGGGATCAGCTCAGCCGAAACGGCCACCCGGAGTGGGTCTATGACGCCATCCTCCCCGCCATACACCCGGAGACCACACTGGTGCTCAACGCCGACGACCCCTTGGTCTCCTGCTTCGCCCGGGGGCACGATCCCGAGAGGGTGAAATGGTTCGGCCTTGACGAGTGCTCCGTAAGCACCAAGGAGCACCATGGCGTCTACCACGACGGGGCCCGGTGTCCGGTGTGCCGGGGCCGGATGGCCTACCGCTGCTATCACTACGCCCACATCGGGCACTACAGCTGTCCCCAGTGCGGCCACGCCCGCCACGCCGCCGACTTCGCGGTGACCGCCTTGGACCTTGGGGCGGGACGGCTCACCATCAACGGCCGGCGGGACATCTCCCTTGCCTTCAAGAGTATCTACAACGTCTACAACATCTTGGCGGCCTGGTCGGTCTGCGCCCTGGCGGGGGCGGATGAGGACCTGATGGCCGGGGTGATCAACAACTATATCCTGAAAAACGGCCGCATGGTCACCTTCCGGCTGGGGGGGCACCGGGGGACCCTCCTCACCAGCAAGCATGAGAACTCCATCGCCTATGATACCAACCTTTCCTATATTGCCGCCGCGGAGAGGCCCTGTACGGTGATAGTGATTGTGGACGCCATCTCCCGCAAGTACTACACCGGCGAGACCAGCTGGCTCTGGGACATCGACTTTGAGCGGCTCAATGCCCCCCACATCCACCGGGTGATGCTCTATGGCCGCTACTGCCGCGATATAGCCCTGCGCTTTCAGTACACCGGGATTCCGGCGGAGCGGCTGGAGGTGGGCGAGGATATCCGGGAGGCGGCGGAGCGGCTTCGGGAGCAGGGGGAGGAGGATCTGTATGTGGTCACCTGCTTCTCCGACCGGGATAAGCTGCTGGAGTGCCCGTCGGTCAAGCGGGAGGGAGGAAACTGATATGGAGCTGAATATTCTGCACCTCTACCCGGACTGCATGTCCCTGTACGGGGAGTACGCCAACGTGGCGGTGCTCCGGCGGCATTTGGAGAATTTAGGGGTGTCCGTGACGGTGAAGGCCCCGCTGTTTGAGGACGCGCCGGACTTCGGCGGCGCCGACTTTATCTACATGGGCGCGGGCACCGAGGGGATGCAGAAGGCGGCCCTCACCGCCCTGCGGCCCCACACCGAGGCCCTCAGAACCGCCGTTGAGAGGGGGGTGGTGCTGCTCTTTACCGGCAGCGCTATGGAGATCATAGGGGCCTCCGTCACCGACGCGGCGGGGAAGGTGTGGCCGGGGCTGGGCCTGGCCGGCTTCACCACCCAAGAGACGGACCGCCGCACCCCCCATGATGTCATCGCTGTCCCCACGCTGTGGGAGCCGGCGGCGGTGGGGTTTATGAACAAGTGCTCCCGCACGGCGGGGGTGGAGACGCCGCTGTTCTCCGCTGTCACCATGGGATTTGGCAACGAGGTCCAGGGCGGGCCGGAGGGGTATGTGTCTGGGAACGTGTTCGCCACGCACATCACCGGTCCGGTGATAGTGAAAAACCCGGCCTTCGCCGCGCTTTTGACGAGGCGGCTCTTCGAGCGGAAGGGCTGGCCGCTGCCGATAGGGGCGGGGATTGAGCCGCTGGAGGAGCAGGTGTACAGGGAGACCTATGCGGCGCTCGCCGGCCTGCCTAAAAACCTTTAGGGGCTGGGGAGGCCGGCGGCGTTTTTTTGACAGTCTGCAAAGAGGGCAGGACAGACCATTTTGGTCTGTCCTGCCCTCTTGTTTTATAGCTGCCGCAGCCGCTGGGCGACGGCGTCGCTCCCCTTCAGGCCGATGATGGGGACGGAGATGCCCCTGTCCTGAAGCCGCCGGGCGATTTTTTCGATAAACAGCCCCATTCCGGGGATCTCCTCGTTGTTGTCGGAGGTGGTATCTACGCCGCAATTGGGGGAGCGGTTCGCGCCTATGATGCCAAGGATTTTGAATCCGGATTGATCGTATTCCGCCATCTGCTCCACCACATGGTCGGCCAATTCGCTTAACTTCTGCTGGGCGGGGGCCTTCTTCATCTCGGCGCGGATGCGGGTGTTTTCCGCCGCCACCGGGCGCTCCGCGCCGCGGACGTCCCCTCTGTCAAGTCCCAGACAGCACAGCTCGGGACAGGGCATCTGCACGATGCCCACATGGGCGTCCATGAAAAACTCGATCAGGTCCCTCCACACAGCCGGATAGACCGCTGTCCCGTCGGAAATGGCGTTTTGGTTGAGAAAGCAGTGGGCCACAAAGACGACCTTTTTGCTTCTTCCGTCATGAAACATCGTGTGCTCCTTTCGACTACTTCCGAATGGAAAGGCAGGAAGCCATATGCGCCATGTTTTGCGGCTGCCCCTGCAACCAGCGGCGAGCAAAACAGCTCAAATCAAATGTGTGATTTCCGAATCCTTCCTTCGAAAATCATACTACGCCGATCCGCCTCCGCGGCACCGCGCGGCCCTCTGCCGGCGGCGGCAGAGGGCCAAGGTGTGGGGACAGGCCACCGCCATGCAGCCCTCGCAGCGGCTGAAGCGCAGGCGCGGAGCTCGTAGCCGTCAAAGATCACGCAGCGGGCCTCGGGGTGCTGCTGCCAGAGGGCGAAGTCCGGCATGAAGATTACCTGCGTCTTGGGCCAAAAAGGGGACGCCGTGTCCAGCGCGTCCCCGGCGGCGCCGAACCGCCGGAGAGCGCCGCCGCCCTCCCCCGCCAAGGGAAGCAGCTCGTCCCCCAAAGGCGGGACGCAGGCGATCAGATTGTTCTCGTTGAAGTCCCCGTCACAGGGGGATTTTTTCCCCGGTCTTGCAGTCAATCAGGCGCAGGCCCTGCGGGGAGACGCAGAGCAGCTTCTCCGTCCGCAGGTTGGAGAAGCCGATGTATTGGAGCCCGCCGACGGCATACCGCTCCCGCGTCCATCCACGGGGGACGCCTTGGGGAATCCGGCGGAGGAGGGAGAGCAGCCGCTCCCGGTGGGCGGCCTCCGTCTGAAGCGGCTCGTCCATGGCGGTCAATAGAGGGCGTCCAAGCGGTCCACCAGCTCCCCCACGGCCCCCTCCTGACAGGGGCGGAGCACTGTGGCCCCGGTGCGCAAAACCACCTCGGCGGCGTCGGCGGGGCAGAAGCCCTCCTTGGCGGCCTGGAGCATGGTGAGATCGTTCTCCTGATCGCCGATGCAGTAGACATGCTCCATGCTGATGCCGCAGAGCTCCGCCAGCTTGCGTACCAAGTTCCCCTTTACCGCCCCCTTGGCGGCGAACTCGAGGAGGGTGTCCTTGGAGAAGATCAGCTCGTAGGCGCCGGCCCAGCTCTGGGCGGAGATGAAGTCTGCCACGCGCAGAAGCTCCTCCCGGTTCTCTCCCTCAAAGAGAATTTTCAGAAGGGGCTGGGGGCACTGGCGAAGGTCCTCCACCACGGTGAAGGTGTAGCCGGAGTAGGAAGCGTGGCGGTAGGTGAAGGGACAGGGGCGGATGGCGTAGCAGGTGTGGTCCGCGCAGTAGATCTCGCAGGAGAGGGCGGGGAAGGCGGCGAGGATGGCCTCCATGTCCTCTGTCACCCGCTCCGGCAGGGCGTGCTGATAGAGATAGGCCCCGGTGGCCGGGTCCATGAGTCCCGCGCCGTTGCCGATGCCCACCGGGGCGTTGATGGGCAGGCCGGGGAGCAGGTGTTCCACCAGCGCCCAAGTCCGCCCGGAGACCAAGGTGAAGCGGCCGCCGTTTTCGGTGAAATAGCGCAGCCGCTGGAGGTTGTAGGGGGGGATGGGCGGCACCGCGCCGCCTCCGTCAAAAATGCTCTGGGTGTAGACCAGTGTGTTGTCGTAGTCGCTGGCCAACAGAACGCCGTCAAATTTGCCCATGGTACGCTTCCTTTCCCGCACAAGTTTTTTGTTGATCATACCATAAACCCCACCGGGACGCAAGGCCTTCAGGCGGAGAGGGCGCCCAAAGGCGCCGTTTTCCTCCCACAGGGCGCGGCGGCTTGGCTGCGCCGTCCCCTGTCAGCCGGTTTGCTTCGGCAGACCGCCGGGGGAGGACGAAAAAAGGGGGCGGCGCGCCCTTGGGCGCGTCACCCCTCCGTCTTACTGGTGGAAGTACTTCTTGACCATCTTGATGGCGGACTTGGCCTCCTCGTCGTCGGGGACGACAAAGTTCAGATTCGGCTTGCCAATCAAGCTTACTAACCCAAGGAAGGACTTTGCATCCATCATCTCCGTCTCACCATGGACCCAAGTGTCGTAGTAGAAGGAGCAGGCGATCTCGTTGATCTTCTGCACGTCCTGCAGGTTGTTGATTGTGATGGCGCTTGTCATAGGGTTCACCTCCTTTAGCTGCCCAAAGGATACCACGTTTTCCACAGTTTGAAAAGAGGGCATTTGTACAAATCTTACAAAACAGGGATCGGCTGTTTGTACAGAACAACCAATTCTCTGCGGATCTGACTGGGAATTGGAAGTTAGGCGTGAAGGTGTCCGGCTTGGCCGGACTTGGATGGGGGGTGGATTGGATGGCGTTGGCAGGGGGCGCGATGGATGGGAGAGGGAGGCAGGACCGCTGACAGGCGGTCCTTTTTGCTGTGCGGCGTCGGTGAGGAGGAGGGGGAAAACCAAAGGAGATTTGAAATTGTGATTTCTGATATATGGCGTAAATGTTAAAAAGAAACATCTGATTTATGCAGATTGCACAATTGACAGAAATTTAACTTGCGAAATTTCGATTTTTTTGTTGACAAATGGCTCCGGGGCAGGGTAGAATGGGTGCATGAAATAATAATTTCATAAACTTAGATTTTTGAAATTATTATAACAGTGACCGGAATACCGAGGAAAAAACGCTATCGAGGGAGGTAACAGGCCAATGGCGACACTTCATCTAAGCACAGAACGGTGCAAGAGCTGCGGCTACTGCATTCTGGCATGTCCGAGCAAGGCGCTCTCGCTCAGCGGCTCGCTGAACAAGGAGGGCTACGACTACGTGGCCAACGACGAGGCCAAGTGCACCAGATGCGGCATCTGCTACACCGTATGTCCCGACAACGTGTTTGAGATCAGCGAATAAGCGGAAGGGAGTGAATGAGACATGAAAAAGATGTGGAAAGGCAATCACGCCATTGCTGAGGCCGCCATGCGGGCCGGCTGTGAGTTCTACGCGGGCTACCCCATCACCCCGCAGACCGAGGTGGGCGAGTACCTGTCCTCCCGGATGCCGGAGCTGGGCCGCCGCTTCCTTCAGGCGGAGAACGAGATGTCCGCGATCTATATGATCTTCGGCGCCTATGCCTGCGGGATGCGCTCGATGACCAGCTCTTCCGGCCCGGGCTTCTCCCTGAAGCAGGAGGGCATCGCCTACTTATGCGCCAACAATTTCCCCTCCGTGCTGGTAAACGTCCAGCGCTGGGGACCGGGTCTCGGCACCCTGGACTCCTCCCAGACCGACTACCTGCGGGATACCCGGGGCGGCGGCAACGGCGACTACCGCGTCATCGTGTACGCCCCCAACAGCATTCAGGAGACGGTGGATCTGATGTACAACGCCTTTGACGTGGCGGAGAAGTACCGCAATCCCGTGGAGATCCTCTCAGAGGCGGCTTTAGGCCAGATGATGGAGCCGGTGGAGTTCCCGCCCTTCAAGGAGCGCAAGGAGGACTTAGGCTGGACCTTCGACGGCACCGACCGGCCCCACGGACGCATTGACAACCCGGGCAAGCCCGGCGCCCTGCGGGCCAAGGTGGAGGCCATCATGGCCAATGAGCAGCGCTGGGAGAACTACATGGTGGAGGACGCCGACTACGTGTTCGTGGCCTTCGGCCTGCCCTCCCGCACCAGCCGCAACGCCGTGGACCTGCTCCGGGAGCAGGGGATCAAGGCCGGCCTCATCCGCCCCATCACTGTCTGGCCCTTCCCCTTTGACGCTTTCAAGGAGATCCCCGGCACCGTGAAGGGCATCATCTCCGTGGAGTCCACCGACGCCGGCCAGCTGGTGGAGGACGTGGCTCTGGCCACCAAGCGGATGTGCAGGGGGAATGTACCGGTGTACGGCCTGTTCTCCGGGCAGAAGATCCCCAAGACCAAGGAGATCGTCACCTATGTCAACGGCATCCTCAGCGGCGAGAACAAGGAGGTGTTTTAAGATGGCCGTCGTGAAAACAACGCCCACCATGGTGAGCATTCCCAACCATTTCTGCCCCGGCTGCGGCCACGGCATTCTCAACCGCCTGATCGCGGAGGTGATTCAGGAGAAGGGCTATGAGAAGAAAACCATTTTGACCTTGGGCGTGGGCTGCTCCTGCAATATGAACGGCAGCTGGAACGGCGACAAGATCCAGACCGCCCACGGCCGCGCCGCCTCCACCGCCACCGGCGTGAAGGTGGCCCGCCCGGACCTGCTGTCCATCGCCTATCAGGGCGACGGCGACGCCTACGTCATCGGCTTGGCGGAGACCCTCAACGCCGCCTACCGCAGTGAGCCCATCACCGTGTTTGTCATCAACAACAACAACTTCGCCATGACCGGCGGCCAGATGTCCTGGACCACCATGCCCGGCCAAGTGACCACCACCAGCGCCCATGGCCGGGATACCAGCCTCACCGGTATGCCCATCCGGGTGCCGGAGATCGCCGCCACCTTCCCCGATGTGGCCTATGTGGCCCGGGGCTCCGTCCACAGCGCCAAGGAGATCAACCGCCTGAAGGGCTATGTGCGCAACGCCATCGAGGCCCAGCTGAACGGCGAGGGCTACGCCCTGGTGGAGGTGCTGTGCCAGTGTCCCACCAACTGGGGCATGAGCGTGGAGAAGTCCATCCAGTGGATGGAGAAGGAAGTGGTCCCCTACTACGAGTTGGGTGAGCTGAAGGGAAGGAGGAAGTAAGGATGGAAGTCGTATTTGCCGGGTTCGGCGGACAGGGTGTTTTGACCGCGGGACTGATCCTTGCGGAGATGGCCTTGGAGGACGGGAAGAACGTGACGTGGATGCCGGCCTACGGCCCCACCATGCGCGGCGGCAAGGCCTACAGCGTGGTAAAGTACGCCGACGGCATGATCGGCGGGCCGGATATGGAGGAGCTGGACATCCTGGTGGCCATGAACGAGCCCTCTTTAGAGTACGCGGCCTATCTGAAGGACGGCGGTGTGATCATTGTCAACACCAACAACGTCTCTGAGGACGCGAAGATTGACAGCAGGTTCGAGGTGGTGCGGGTGCCCTGCCTGACCTTGGCCCAGAAGGCCAGCAACCCCAAGGCGGCCAACATCGTGGCCATCGGGGCTATGATTAAGAAGTGCGGCCTGTTCCCGGAGGAGAGGGCCAAGGAGGTCCTCAGGCAGATCTTTGTGAACAAGGGCAAGGAGAAGTACACCGCCATGAACGAGGCGGCCTTCATGGAAGGCTATCAGGCGGTCTGAGCCGGGGGAGCAGAGGGGAAACCATATGGATTTAGAAAAACTGATTAAGCCCAAGAGCATTGCCGTGGTGGGCGTCACCGACAAGCCCGGCTTCGGCCGGGGGGCGGCCAACGGCGCCATGATGAGCCGCATCGCCGACCACGCCTACTTCGTCCACCCCAAGCGGGAGGAGCTGTTCGGCAAGAAGTGCTGGCCCAGCATCTCGGCCCTGCCCGAGGCGGTGGACTGCGTGGTGCTGTGCACCGCCAGCAAGACCGTCCCCGGCCTTCTCACCGAGGCGGGGGAGAAGGGCATCGGCGCGGCGGTGGTCTTCGCCAGCGGCTTCTCCGAGGAGGGTACCGAGGAGGGACACGCCCTGGAGGAGCAGGTCAAGGAGATCGCTCATCGGTACGACATGTGCATCTTAGGACCCAACTGCATGGGCCTTATCAACAACATCGAGAAGGTGAACATGTGGGGCGGACACACCCACTGGGATCTGGAGGACGACGCCCACGGCATCGCCATCATCGCCCAGAGCGGCTTCGTCTCCGCGGAGATCCTCAACACCGACTTCTTCAACGTGTCCTACGTCATCTCCTCGGGCAACGGCAACATCTGTACCTTGGAGGACTTTTTGGACTTCGTCATTCAGGACGAGAAGGTCCGGGTGGTGGCCCTGTACCTGGAGGGCGTCCGCAACTCCCGCCGCTTCTTGGAGGCCCTGCGCCGGGCGGCGGAGCTGCGCAAGCCGGTGGTGATCCTGAAGGCGGGACGCTCCGCTATCGGGGCCATTGCCGCCGCCTCCCACACCGGCAGCATGGCCGGCTCCAGCAAGGCCTTTGAGAGCATCTTTGAGAAGTACGGCGTCATCGTGGCCAAGATGCTGGAGGAGTTTATGTGCTTGGCCCAGACCATGAGCGTGCTCAACGGGAATTTTCCCAAGAAGAAGGAGTTCGCCGTCATCAGCTTCTCCGGCGGCGAGTCCACCCTCAGCGCCGACGTGGCGGAGGAGACCGGCGTGGCTTTGGCGGAGCTCGGCGAGGAGACCAAGGCGGAGATCAAGAAGTACATCCCCGGCTTTGCCGCCGCCAAGAACCCCTTGGACGCCACCACCAGCCTGTTCCACGACGACGACAAGACCATCGGCCTTTTGAAGGCCTTCCAAGCGGACGAGGCGGTGGGGGCCATCACCATCGGCACCAACGTGAAGAACACCGGCGACGCCACCACCAACGAGCTCTGCGGCGCCATCGCCAAGGCCAAGGCCCAGGGCGTCACCAAGCCGGTGCTGGCCATCCCCTCTCTGGAGAACTACCGCTACCGGGAGTCCCGGCGGGTGCTGGAGAACGCCGGCGTTCCCCTGATGAGCTCCATGGGCACCTCCTTCAGCTGCCTCAAGCAGCTCTCGGACTTCGCCGTCTACGACGCCTCCAAGCGCACCCTGATCCCCGCCGTGCCGGAGAAGCACGACGAGGGGAAGAGCGTGGCACTGTCGGAGTTTGACAGCAAGGCGGAGATGCGCGCCTGCGGCGTTCCCGTGCCCGACCAGACCATCGCCCGCAGCGAGGAGGAGGCCCGCGCCGCGGCGGAGCGGATGAAGAAGCCCCTGGTGCTGAAGATCAACTCCGACCAGATCCTCCACAAGACCGACGCCGGCGGCGTGAAGCTGAACATCAACACCGCCGACGAGGCCGCCGCGGCCTATCGGGAGATCCTTGACAACGTGAAAAGGTCCATGCCCGGCGCCGCCACTGACGGCGTACTGGTGCAGGAGATGGCCCCCGCCGGTGTGGAGATCATCATCGGCGTTACCAACGACAAGCAGTTCGGCCCCATGCTGCTGGTGGGAATGGGCGGCGTGTTTGTGGAGGTATTCAAGGACGCGGCCCTCTACCCTGTGCCGCTGAACAAGTGGGAGGCCTGGGCCATGCTGGAGAAGCTCAAGAGCTACAAGATGCTCACCGGCTACCGGGGCTCCAAGCCCTGCGACATCGAGGCGCTGACGGACATGATGGTGAAGATCGCCGGCTATGCCTACGAGCACCGGGATGAGATCAAGGAGATGGATCTGAACCCCGTATTCGTCTACCCGGAGGGTGAGGGCGTCTGCGCTGTGGACGCTCTGATCGTAAAATATACGGACTGAGGAGGAGAGAGCGCATGAAAGTGACAACCATGACCGCGTCCCATGCCTTTGGAAAGGGCCGCCCCGACCCCAGCTTCAGCTCCGCCGGCAACGCCGGCGCCGCCATCGCCAAGTTTGGCAAGGAGAACGTGGTGGACGCCACCTTGGGGGTTCTGAAGGACGACGAGGGCAACTTCCTGTCCCTGCCCACGGTGGAGAAGATCTACCGGAGCCTGCCCGCCGACGAGCTGATGGACTACGCCCCCATCGAGGGCCTGTCCGCCTTCCTGACCGCCGCCAAGGAGTTCATGTTCCAGGGCCACCAGCCCAAGGGGACCTACACCTCCGGCGTGGCCACCATGGGCGGCAGCGGCGGCATCCGTCACATGATCTATAACTATGTGGACGAGGGGGAGACCTTCCTCATCCCCACTTGGCACTGGGGTCCCTACCGTGAGATGGCCACCGAGTACCACCGCAAGTGGGAGCTGTACGAGATGTTCGACGAGAACGACCGCTTCAACCTCAAGGGGATGAAGGAGAAGGCGCTGGAGATCCTCGCCAAGCAGAACACGCTGATGGCCATCTTCAACACCCCCGCCAACAACCCCTCCGGCTACTCCATGACCGACGAGGACTGGAAGGGGATCACCGACTTCTTCCGCCAGTGCGCCAAGGATGAGAGCAAGAAGCTGATCATCCTCTGGGACATGGCCTACATTGACTACGCCGGCGATCCCCACGAGACCCGGAGCTTCCTGAAGTTCTTTGAGGATATGCCCGAGAACATCCTCACCGCCGTGGCCTTCAGCATGTCCAAGGCCTTCTCCGTCTACGGCATGCGCGGCGGCGCGCTGATGTGCCTGACCACCTCCAAGGAGGTTGCCGACGAGTTTGAGCAGGTGAACACCTACTCCAACCGTACCACCTGGTCCAACGGCGCCCGGGGCGTGCAGAAGATGCTGGTGGACATCATGGCGGACAGCGCCGTGAAGGAGCAGATCGACAAGGAGCGGGAGGCCGCCCGCCTGATGCTGGCAAACCGCGCTGAGCTGTTTGTCAAGGAGGCCAGGGAGGTGGGGCTCCACATCCTGCCCTACCAGTCCGGCTTCTTCATCACCGTCCCCGCCAGGGACACCGCCGGCTTGGCCGACAAACTGGCCAAGCGCAACATCTTCGTCATCCCCTTGGCCCGGGCCATCCGCTTTGCCATCAGCGCCGTGCCCACCCGCCAGATCCCCGGCCTGGCCACAGCGGCCAAGGAGCTCTTTGCCGGCCACGAGCCCGACTGATCCGTACCATCCCTGCGCATCCATTTTCCCGCATCCCCGCCGCCGGAGGAGACCGGCGGCAGACAGAGAAGAGTCTTTTGTTGTGACAAGGGGCTGCCGGCGGCACCGGCAGCCCCCCAGAGGAAAGGAGAAAGAAAATGGATCCCAGACTATTTATCGTCATTGTAGCGGTCGTCTACCTAAGCGCGCTGTTGGGCATCGGCTTCTGGGCACAGAAGCGGGCCGCCAAGGCCAGTGACTTCCTGGTGGCCGGCCGTAAGCTGGGCGTGGTCATGTGCGCCTGCACCATCGCCGCCGTGCAGATCGGCGCCGGCGTGGTGGTGGGCGGCGCCACCAACGGCGCCTCTATGGGCGTGTGGCCCGGCATGTACTACTCCATGGGCTGCGGCCTTGGCTGTATCATCGCCGGCATCTTCATCGCCCCCCGTATGCGCGACATCGAGGCCGTGGTCCCCATGGACTACTTTGAGGCCCGCTTCGGCTCCCACAAGGCTATCCGCGGCTGGGCATGGCTGAGCAACGTCCCCTCCCTGCTGGGTATCTTTGTGGCCCAGCTGCTGGCCTGCGGCAGCATCCTCGCCGCCTTCGGCATCCCCTTCTGGATCGGCGTGGTGGTCTGCGCCCTGGTTATCCTGGTCTACGCCTCCATGGGCGGCATGTGGTCCGTGGTGGTGGGCGATACGGTGAACATCGCCGTCATTATGGTGGGCATCCCCGTGGCGGCTATCATCGCCCTGAGCCAGCTAAAAGGGCACCGCCATGGGCATCGCCCTCACCGGCACCGGCATCGGCAGCATGATCTTCAACCCGGTGGCCCAGCGTCTGATCCGGGAGCTGGGCTACCAGTCCGCCTACCGCATTCTGGCCGGCTGTATGCTTCTGTGCATGCTGCCCCTGTTCCTGCTCTACCGCTACCGTCCGGCGGAGATGGGGCTGGCCCCCCTGGGACTGGAGAACGGCGGCGAGCGGGCCCCCGGCGAGGGGATGCTCCGCTCGGAGGCTCTGAAAAAGCCCGCCTTCTGGGGCTCCTGCTTTGTGGTCTTTGGACTCAGCGCCAGCTCCATGGGGCTCTTTAACCACATGCAGGCCCACTTCGTGGGCATCGGCTACGAGGCGGCCACCGCCTCGCTGTTTCTCAGCATCCTCAGCTTGGGGATGACCTTCGGCAAGCTGTTTTTCGGCTGGCTCAACGACCGCATCGGCACCCGGCGGAATTTCCTTTTGATGACCACCCTGGCTCTGGGCGGGATTCTGCTGCTGATGGTGTCCCGCAGCGCGGCCCTTACGGTGGTCGGTGTGCTGCTGTTCGGCATCGGCGTGGCCTCCCCCTTCGTGCTGACGCCCCAGCTGACCATCAGCTTCTTCGGCAACCGGGACTTCGCCAATATCTACGGGTTTATCAACGTCTTTCAGTTCATGGGTCCCGCCCTGGCCCCTCCGATTACCGGCCTGATCTACGACCGGTGCGGCAGCTACACCCCGGCCTTCTTGGCCTGCGCCGTGCTGCTGGCCGCCTCCCTTTTCCTGGGCGCGGTGCTCCTTGCCCAGGCGGAGAGGCGCAGGGCCGCCGCCTGAGGGGGGATGCGTTCCCATTTTTTCCTTGCGCATAGAGCGGAATAGAGTGTATAATACTGGTATACATAAGCGCACAGCGCCGTAAACTCACGAAACACGAGGTAATTCCCTCTATGACACAGTTGTCGGATCGAGTGAAAAATTCCGGCCTGACCGCCAAGGAGCAGGCTGTGGTGGAGAAGATTCTCAGCGATATCAGCAATACCGTCTTCCTCAGCGGCGCCCAGCTGGCGGAGGTCTGCGGCGTGTCCGCCACCTTTATCACCCGCTTGGTCCACAAGCTGGGCTACGGCAAGTTCGCCGAGTTCAAGGAGGAGCTGGGCGAGCGGTACCGGCGGGCCACCTCTCCCTACGACATGTTCCAGCACTTCGCCGTGGCCGGCGGCATGAACGACGTGGCGAAAAACTCCATCGTCCAGGATATGGCCAATCTGACCAGCATGGAGAAGCTGCTGGACCCCTTGGTCCTGGAACAGGTGGTGGACGCCATCGACCGCTGCGGCACGGTGTACGGCGTGGCCATGTTCGCCAGCGAGATCGCCGTGCAGATGACCGGGCACTACCTCTGGCGTTTGGGCAAGCCCTTTGAGGCCCTCTTAGGGGTGGGGCTGTCCAAGAAGGTGGAGTTCAGCGACATCGGCTCCGGCGACGTGCTCCTGGCCTTCAGCAGCCAGCGCGTGCTCAAGGAGGTGCGGGACGCGGCCCTTCTGGCCCGCCGGCGGGAGGCGGTGGTGATCTCCATCACCGACAACGCCGCCAACCCCTTGGCCTGTGTCAGCGACTATGTGCTGCTGGCCCCGGTGGCCGGCGTCTCCGTGGACTACACACACGTGGCCACACTGGCCATGATCAATCTGATCATCAACAGCCTGGCGGCGAAGAACCCGGAGAGCGTCCAGCACCATCTGGGCCGTGAGGTGGGCCACTGCGACACCCGGGATCTGTTCTGCCTGTAAGGAGCGGCGGGGTTGGGCAGTTGGGGAATACCCCGCCCCCCCCCCGCCCAGGCGTCCGTCCCCAAAAACATCCAGCGGAAAGCCCAAAAGCCTCCCGCCAGATTCACATCCAAACCATATCAATTACGGATTCGCATTCGTACCGCCGTTGGTAGTCGTATTCCCGTTCCCGGTCACATCGTCCACCACATCCTCAGCGCCATTGACAACATCATCCACGCCATCCACAATATCATCGCCAAGATCATCCACAACTCCGTCGCC